>JBJESY010000127.1:0-3478 GCA_051883035.1 Anaerovoracaceae bacterium
CGGGATAGATAAAGATTCCGGTGGAACCGGAGCCTGCCTGAACCAGCCACTTTCCTGTGGCTTCATCCAATGCTGCAGCACTTTCCACCGTTCGGGTGGATGTGGTTCCGACAGAAACAATCCGTCCCCCTGCCAGGATAGTGTTATTTATTGTATCCGCTGCTTCCTCACTGATATAATACTCCTCGAAATGCATATGATGCTCTTCAATATTCTCTACCTTTACAGGTCGGAATGTTCCAATGCCTACATGAAGTGTTACATATGCAATCTTTACACCCATTTCCCGGGCTTTTTCCAGAAGTTCCTCCGTAAAATGCAAACCGGCTGTCGGTGCGGCTACAGAACCTTCTTCCTTGCAGTAGACGGTCTGATAACGATCCTTATCCTCACTGTTGTTTTCCCGCTCGATATATGGAGGAAGTGGCATCTCTCCCAGTTCCTCCAGCCGTTCCATAAAAATGCCCTCATACTGGAATTCCACGATTCTGGTTCCATCTTCACCGTAATCTTTTACGGTTGCTCTAAACAGTTTCTCATCAGAAAAGGAAACACTGTCGCCAATCTTCAGCCTTTTTCCCGGACGCACCATGGTTTCCCATAGATCTCCCTCAATCCGTTTAATCAGCAGAAATTCAATCTTCGCTCCGGTTCCTTCTTTCACACCGAAAAGCCGTGCCGGCAAGACCTTTGAGTTGTTCAGCACAAGGCAGTCATCTGGCTTCAGATACTCTAAAATATCGTAAAAATGTCTGTGTTCTACGCTGCCGTCCTTTCTGTGGACCACCATCAGCCGGCAGCCGTCCCTTGTTTCGGACGGCGTCTGGGCGATCAGCTCTTTCGGCAGTTCATAATCAAAATCATTGATATGCATGAATTCTATTATTCCTCTCTGTCTCCGGGCATTTCCAGCCCCAGATGTTTATATCCCAGCGAAGATACCATACGTCCCTTCTGTGTGCGGTAAAGAAGGCCCGCCTGAATCAGATATGGCTCGGAAGAATCTTCAATGGTAACACGCTCTTCCCCGATGGAGGCTGCAATGGTGTCAATTCCTACCGGTCCTCCGTGAAATCGTTCAATGATGGCACGGAGAATTTCTCTGTCAATCCGTTCCAGTCCCAGCTCATCCACACCCAGTGCTTCCAGTCCCTCTCTGGTGATATCAATGGTAATTATACCATTTCCGCGCACCTGTGAAAAGTCCCTGATTCGTTTCAACATGCGGTTAGCAACCCGGGGTGTTCCACGGGATCTTCTGGCCATTTCTGTCAGTGATTCGTCATCCACTTCCACATGGAGAATACTTGCGGTACGGGCAAGAATCTGCTTTAGTTCTTCCGTGGTATACATCTCAAACTTACTGATAACGCCAAACCGGTCACGCAGCGGTGCGGATAGACTTCCTGCTCTGGTCGTGGCGCCGATCAGCGTAAATTTTGCCAGATCCAGACGAATGGAACGGGCTGACGGTCCTTTTCCTATGACAATATCCAACGCAAAATCTTCCATGGCAGAATACAGCACTTCTTCCACTGACCGATTCAGTCTGTGAATCTCGTCGATGAACAATACATCATTTTCGTTCAGGTTGGTCAGAATGGCAGCCAAGTCTCCTGCTCTGCCGATGGCAGGACCTGAAGTAATCTTGATATCCACCCCCAGCTCGTTGGCAATGATTCCGGCCAGCGTGGTCTTTCCCAGTCCCGGCGGGCCATAGAACAGCACGTGATCCAGCGGTTCGCCTCTGAGCCTTGCCGCTTCAATGAATATTTTCAGATTTTCCTTGGCACTCTGCTGACCGATATATTCGTCAAGATGCTGCGGCCGAAGATTCATTTCCTGCCGCATTTCTCCCTTCTGCATACCTGCAGATGTAATCCGTTCTTTTTCCATCTATATCACACTCCTAAAAGAGATGTTTCAATGCTTTCTTAATATATTCCTCACAGGTCAGTCCATCTTCCGACACCTGCGAAATTGCACTGAAGGCCTCTGCCTTGGAATAGCCCAGAGCAACCAGTGCATTGACCGCTTCTGTCCGGTCGTCTGATGCAGGCATCAACGCATCTGTCGCACTGCCGGAAAGATCTGACGCACCATATCCGTCATTCACAGCGCCGCTCATCTTTCCAATCTTATCTTTCAGTTCAAGGATAAGCCTTTCCGCTGTTTTCTTTCCCACACCGTTTGCGCGGCTGATTTCTTTCGCGTCCTCAAACAGGATTGCACGCTTCAGTTCTGTCGGCTGCAGCGTGCTGAGAATCGACATGGCACCCTTGGCACCGATACCGCTGACTGTGATCAGCAGTTCAAACAATTCCAGCGCCTCCCGGTTATGAAAGCCGTACAGGCTGATATTATCCTCCTTCACTGCCATAGAGGTATAGACCATGATTTCCTCCCCTTCTCCATAGCGATAAAGGGGTGATCCGGCAGGAAGGAAAATCTCAAATCCGATGCCGGAAGCTGTCTCTACAATAATGCTGTTCTCGAAGGTCATGGAATAGATTCCCTTTATGTAACGTATCATATTGTTTCACCGCCTTATTTCATTTCCATCAGCTGCCGGAGTCGGCTGCTGCCTGCTGAATGTCCGTGACAGATAGCGGCTGCCAGTGCATCCGCCGTGTCATCCGGTTTCGGAACCTTCTCCAGATTGAGAATGGCTTTCACCATAGCCTGTACCTGTTTCTTGTCCGCCCGGCCATAGCCTACCAGTGCCTGTTTGATCTGCAGTGGTGTATATTCGCTGATTTTCAGATTTCCGTGGGCGCAGGCAAGAACTGCGACACCTCTGGCTTCTCCCACCAGAATGGCTGTCTTGGCGTTATTATTGAAAAACAGTTCTTCTATGGCTGCCTCCTCCGGATGATACTTTTCTATAATGGCTCGCAGTTCATCATACAGAACGCGAAGCCGCTCCGGCATTTCCATATCTGCGTCCGTCAGAATGGAGCCATAGTCTACCACAGAAAAACGATTTCCGATTTTATCAAGAATGCCGTATCCCAGAATGGCATATCCTGGGTCTATCCCTAAAATGCGCATGGTTTCCCTCAGTTCATGTTTCTTTCGCTCGAACCGGTTTCAATGTCAGTCCGACGTCTTTATCTTTTTCATTATATCACGAGAACATCTGTTTGTCCATATGAATTTATACCATAAAATGAACGGAATTATTCATTCTTTATTTATCACGGGACTTGGAAAAAATTCTCTGTTCTACTTGAAAATCAGCCCATGTTATGATAAAATGCACCTAAGTATGATTGTATGAGAAGGAGGAATAATATGCGATATTCCAGGCAGAACAAGATCATCGAACTGATTAATTCGTATGAAATTGATACCCAGGAAAAGCTTGCTTCCATGCTTCGCGAAAACGGATTTGAAGTGACGCAGGCAACTATTTCCAGGGACATCAAGGATCTGCAGCTGGTGAAGACCCTTTCCAGCAGCGGAAAGTACAAATATG
>JBJESY010000128.1:0-3477 GCA_051883035.1 Anaerovoracaceae bacterium
TCTTCAGCAGCACCGCCTCTTCATCGGCGCCGGAATTGATTCGGGCAATTTCCTCTAATGTGAACCCTGCGGTTTTCAGGGCGGTAATCTGGTGAATCACCGCCATCTGGGACAGGGTATAGTACCGGTATCCGTTTTCCGGCTGAATATATGCCGGCAGCAGCAGACCCTGCTCCTCATAAAAGCGCAGAGTCTTCACGGTCACGTGATTCATCGCTGCAAACATACCGATTTTATAGAGTGTTTCGCTTGTCTTCGTCTCGCAAGGCGGATGTTCTTGTTTCATTTCCATCGCGTACTCCCTTTCCATCGCTTATTCCTATCTCCGTCGCTTACTCCCACCGGAACGCCTTGACTGCAATGACGCTGCCGATCACTGCAATCACCGCCAGGATGAGTACCGGCATTCCTGTATTATCATAACACCCCATGGACACCGATTTCAACAGGTTGATTCCCACGCCGAGAGGCATCACATTGGCGACAGCCCGGAGTCCTGCCGGGAAAACCTCCGCCGGAATGGTCGCACCGGAAAGCAGCAGCATCGGGAAATAGATCAGACTTGTGGCCACATTCATGGATTTCGTGGTTCTGCACAGACTTGCCACCATGAGCCCGATGGCGAACATGGAAACCATGGTCAGCAGCCAGGCACCCAGATATGCAAGCACATTACCCTCCATCCGGTATCCGAAGAAGATCACCGCAGCCACCGTCAGAATCAGCGTGGAAATCACAGCCATAACCCCGCTGGCGATGGTGTCGCAGGCCAGAAGTCTTGCCGGAGAGCAGGGACTGCAGTACATCCGCCGCAAGATTCCCTGCGACCGGCACTCTACGACGGTGATAGGAATACTCATAAACGCACTGCAGCAGATTCCTACGGTGGACAGGGACACGTATGCGCTCTGTAAATACGTCAGGCCGGAATCTGCCGCATCCTTCTGCCCGGCAATCATGGTGATCAGCACGAAAGTCACCAGCGGCATAATCAGATTGAACAGGATCACATCCGGCGTCCTTAAAAAAATCTTCTGCTCTACGCGATACATTCTCCAAAATCTCCTCACAGCAGTTCCTCCTCTCCCATAAAAAACAGATATGCCTCCTCCAGATTCTTCTGACCCGAAGCTTCAACGACCTCATGAATGGTGCCTTCTGCCACCTTTTTCCCCGCCTTGATGATGCACACCCGGTCACAAAGCGCTTCCGCCTCCTCCATATAATGGGTGGTCAGGAAAATTGTAAGCCCCTGTTCCTTCAGGTGATGCAGCGTTCTCCAGACTTCACGCCTTGCCGCCACATCCAGGCCGGTGGTCAGCTCGTCCAGAAATACGATTTCCGGTTTTCCGATCAGTGCCAGAACCACCGAAAGCTTCTGCCGCTCCCCGCCGGAAAGCTTGGACACGAAACTCTTTCGAAGCGTCCCCAGGCCAAACTGGTCCAAAAGTGCCGGATAGTCCGCCGGATCGGTATACAGGGAAGCATACTCGATGCACGCCTCCTCCACGGTAGTATTACTTTGATACTGGGTATGCTGCAGCTGCACGCCAACCCGTTCAAACACCTTTTTCCGATTTCTTGCCGCATCCATTCCGAGAATCCGCGCATCTCCTTCGTCCGGCGCCTTCAATCCCAGAATCAGATCGATGGTGGTGCTTTTGCCGGCACCGTTGTGCCCCAGCAGTGCGAACACCTCACCCCGCTTCACCGAAAAAGACAGATCGTCCACGACCTTGCGATTCCCAAAGGATTTCGACAGATGTCTGACGCTGATATTTTGTTCCTCCATAGAAAAATCCTCCTTACGTTTTCTTTGCAAGAAGGATTCTATCCCCTGCCCTTAAGGGGAGAGTCAAGGGGTATTTTTTATTTTTTGCAAAATCCACAAGCCCGCGGCTTCTGCCCCTGCGATGCCAACGGACGGCAGCAGGGTTTAAATCTGTTAATTCCACGGAAAGTATGCTTGACATTTTTCTCAGCTGTGCTATAATCAAATTATGGAAAGCAAACTTTCCATCAAGAGGGGAGGTATCTATGAAAAACCGATTAGAAGAACTGCGAAAAGAACGCGGCATCAAACAGGAAGACCTGGCAAATGCCCTGGAAGTGTCAAGACAAACCATCGGGTCCTTAGAGAACGGCCGATATAACCCGTCCATCCAGCTGGCCTTCAAAATTGCCCGGTACTTCCATATGACCATTGAAGAAATATTTATTTATGAGGAGGAAGAACGATGAAATCAAATACCATGAAATATATAGGCATCATTCTCGGTCTGCTTCTGCTGGCAGCAGGATTGTTTCTGGTAAAAACGACCGAAGATCCGCAGGGAATCATGGCATCGCTGCCTTATGTCGCAGTCGGCATCGGCGCCGGTCTGTTTGGGCACGGTATGAGTGAAGTGCTCTCGGCACGGGCCATAGGGCAGGATCCGGATTTGCAGAAAAGACTGGAAATCGAAAAGAATGACGAACGAAACATCGCCATCGCAAACCGTGCAAAAGGAAAAGCGTTCGACATGATGACCTACATCTTTGGTGCACTGATGTTATCCTTCGCTCTGATGAATGTGGATATGGTTCCTCTTCTTCTCTTAGTGTTCGCATATCTGCTGGTTCACGGATGCTCCATCTACTACCGCATTCAGTATGAGAAAGAGATGTGACACGGCAAATTAAGCTGATTTTTGTTTTACTACAAAGAATGCCGCTATGGAGATCCATGGCGGCATAAAAATTATATAAAGAACTTGTTTTCCTTGTGTATGCCCGCAAGCGAAGGTTCCAGTTTATTTCTGACGATGTCAAGATCAGGACCTGCGACCTTTCTTGCATTTTCCGGACATCCTTTCAGACATGCGAGGCAACCGATACACTTTCTCTCGTCTACATTCGCAAAATCTTCCTTACCTATTGCTTTTGCAGGGCAGATGCGGCTGCATGTGCCGCAGTGAATGCATTTCTCTGTAGTTGTGGTCTGCATAGGCATATGTCGCGACTGCCGATAAGGTTTATTTCCCGGAACATGGGGTTTTGAATTATTGCTGTCGCAGTTTAACTTTTCGGATACTTTCACTGCAAATTCGTGTACCTGCTGCAGGTCATCTTTATCAGGGCGTCCCCCTGCAAGTTTCCCCGAATAGGTATGTTCCGCAAGTAAAGCCGCAGCAGCGATGCCTCTGAACCCTTTCCCTTCACAAAACTCCTGCATCTCGAGAAGAGCATCATCGAATTCACGGTTTCCGTATGTTACGGTAAATATGGCAGGGGTATTGTCTCCAAGAATGTTGCCAAACAGCGGCTGGTCAAGGAGAGGCAACTTGCCTCCATATACAGGCGCACCAAATACTACAAGATAATCGGAACCGAAAGAATACTTTTTCGTACGGTTTTCAGGACATGTAATGTCTATTTCTTCAAATCCTCCAGAGATGGCTTTTGCAATTTCTATGGCATATTTTGCGCTTCCTCTCG
>JBJESY010000129.1:0-3466 GCA_051883035.1 Anaerovoracaceae bacterium
CCCATCATGAGAACCAGAATCACCAGCGCAACAAGCTGCACCTTCCCGGTCCAGCCCAGGTTCTGACGCACGCTCCGCAGCCTGCTTCCCAGAATATATCCCACCAGTGTAATACCAAGATACAAAATCAGATCGCCCATTTTTTAATCACTCCTTCTTCGTCAGGCAAATGTCATCCGGCAAATGCCCGCTCCCTTGATTATACAGTTTTCCTTGACAAAAGTCCACACACATTATATTCTTTATTTTATAGAAACGGGCCGCCCAATCCGGTCCGTTCTGGCAGAAAACGGAGGAAAATGACATGAAAGTACGTGCAAACCTGATGAATGCCGATGATATGAACCGTGCTCTGAAGCGGATTTCCCATCAGATCCTGGAACGGAACCAGGGAGCGGACCATATCGTTTTGCTGGGGATCAAAAGCCGCGGAATCCCGCTGGCGGAACTTCTGGCGGATCATCTTCATACGATCGAGGGCGTTCAGGTTCCGGTAGGTCAGCTGGACATCAGCCGTTTCCGCGACGACAGAAGCCGGACTGCCTGCGAGGATTCCAGTCAGATT
This sequence comes from Anaerovoracaceae bacterium, assembly GCA_051883035.1. GTDB lineage: Bacteria > Bacillota > Clostridia > Peptostreptococcales > Anaerovoracaceae > RGIG7179. The sequence goes on from JBJESY010000129.1 coordinate 566, forward strand.
CCAGTGGACATCACCGGCAGACATGTCATTCTGGTGGACGACGTGCTGTATACCGGCCGGACGGTCCGGGCGGCGCTGGATGCCGTTTCCGCATACGGTCGTGCAGCATCCATTCAGCTGGCAGTCCTCATCGACCGGGGGCATCGGGAGCTTCCCATCCGTGCGGACTATGTGGGCAAAAATGTACCCACCTCCAAGTCCGAATTTGTTGCCGTATATCTGGAATCCTCCGACGGCAGAACCGGTGTGGAGCTTCTGGGGAAAGACGGCGATTCGACTCAATTATGACTCAACGCGTTCCATTTTCGGCTCAAAATATATCTGCCCGGCGTTCTGAATATGCCGGCTTTTTCTTCTGGCAGATTACGAAGTGTGTAAAATGGCTGAATACAGCCATTTTTATTTTTTTATTTTTTTCTTGCTGGGTTTTCACAGTTGGCACGGTTTATGCTTTATATAATGTTACTTCAAAAAAGTAATGGGTCTTGTCCAAAGATAAGGATTGACACATCGAAAAAAAAATTGTAACATGAACGTAAGAAAAAATTTTTCCGGAGGTAAGTATTATGGCAGATAAGGCAAAGTTAAAAGCTGCATTCACTGAAGCATGGGACGCCAACGCAGCAATGCTGGGCGGCGCAGAAAAGATCGCTGTTCTGAAAACCGCTGTAAAGGCAATCGCAGAAAGAGATTATATCGATGCAACTGACGCTGAGATTGACGAAGTCATCGCAGAATGTCTGAAGGAAATCCAGGCAGCTGCAGCCGACTTCACGCACCAGACCTGGACCATGCCGCGCTAATGCGAAGAGCATGCAGTATCTTTGAATCCGAAAAAATCCGCTACAGACCGTAGCGGATTTTTTTTCTTGCAAGAGTTGCCTGCGGAAGGTTCAGATATTCGGCAGCCTTTCGCGTCGTACCCTGTTTTTTCAGTGCATAGGCAATCAGCCTCCGTTCCTGCTCCTCCATGATCTGGTTGAAATCTACCATATCTTCCCTGCTGACTTCCTTTCGCAGGTTGATGATCATTTCCTCATAGACCGTGTCGTTGAGCAGGTGCTCCACAGCTTCGCCGCCGATGATTCTGTCCCGCTCACTGATATACAGCCGGTGGATCACATTTTCCAGTTCCCGGACATTGCCCGGCCAGTGGTAGTCCTCCAGCTTCTCCACAGCCTCCGGTGACAGCACCTTATCCACACCGTATTTTTTATTATAGTTCTTCAGAAAAGCTTCTGCCAGGCAGAGAATATCTTCCTTTCTGTCACGCAGCGCCGGCACATCGATGGAGCAGATATTCAGCCGGTAAAACAGGTCTTCTCTGAATTTTCCTTCCTCCACCAGCTTCCGCAGCGTCACATTGTTGGCGCAGATGACACGCACATTGGCATGGCGCTGCTCCGTTCCGCCGACCCGGTAGTAGGTATTATCCTGCAGCACCCGAAGGAGCTTGGACTGCATGTTCAGGGACAGGCTTCCGATTTCATCCAGAAACAGAGTTCCGTTATTGGCAATCTCGAAATACCCTTCCTTTCCTGTGCTCTGTGCACCGGTAAAAGAACCTTTTTCATAGCCGAAAAATTCCGATTCTGCCAGATTTTCCTGAATTGTGGCACAGTTGATGCGGATACAGGGTTTTCCCTGCCGCGGACTGTTCTGGTGGATGATGTTGAAGACTTTCTCTTTTCCGACACCGGTCTCCCCCTGGATGATGACGTTGCAGTCGTACTGGGCCACATTGAGGGCCTCCTCTACCATAGCCCTGGTTACCGGACTCTGATATACGAAATCGTCAATGCGCTGCACCGCTGCCGAGGTTGTACTGCCGCGCCGTCCCATTCTTCCGTTAAAACGTTTTTTCTTTTTTTCGCTGTATATGGAGTCCAGACACTCCAGATTGGGACTGACTGCCTGAATCAGTTTCACTGCGTAGTCGTAGGCATCTTTGTCGAAGCCGTCCAGGGCATAAGGCGTCACTTCTTTTCCCATGGAGTCTGCCACCAGGATGCCGACAGAATAGTTGTTCTGCAGGCTGGCATAAAACACGGTGCCGTGCTCCCGTACCAACAGCGTAGCCAGAGTTTCCGAGCCTGAGATATCTTCCAGGTTGATTACCGCATCCACCGGCTGATCGTTTTTTTCCTCATCTCGGATCTGCTTCCAGGCATCCAGCGGCTGACTCAGGTCGACGAAGCAGGTATGTTCGATCACCGGCTGAAATGCCGATATAATTTCCGTCTCGGTCAGATTTCCCAGGGAATGTTTGTCCAGCACCGCAGTCACCCTGGTACTTTCTCCGGAGCAGTCTCTGAGAATCTGAGCATACAGCAGAGTTGTCACCAGATTTCCGCCGATGATGACTGCCCTCTCCGCCATTCCTTCGCTGGCGGCCTGTCGAACACCGAGAAAGTTTCCTTCTTCATCGATGGCCGTGAGGAGATATTTTGCAGAGACTTCGCCCGTATACTTAATCAGACTGGTTGCCTCAAAGCAGATTACATAGCCCTGGCACTCCATCTGACCGTAATTGAAATCCAACCGCATGATTCGGTCGATATGCATGGCCATGCCCGTAATGGACGACTGACTGAACACCCGGTCACCAACCATCAGGCCTTCTGCATCTACCTCACTACCGATTTCATCTATGGTTCCCATGAAGAGACCACCGCTGCCCGTAAAAGGATTGTGCAGCTTGCCCCGTTCTTCAATAATCTGCATGATCCTCGCTTTGATTCGCGTTTCATCATAACCGCAGTAGCTGCAGATCTGGTTAAAATTATCCCATTCAATATGTACTTTTTCCAGACGGATCCGGATTTCCTTCGGGCCGATCTGCCGCCGGTTGTCAAGTTTCCATGCCGTTGCCGGAACCGCACCCTTCGGTTCCATGACCCG
>JBJESY010000130.1:0-3465 GCA_051883035.1 Anaerovoracaceae bacterium
CTGATATCGGACCGGCGAGATATCAAGGGCTGGGAATCCATCAAGGATAATGACCCGGAGGTCTGGGCCTTGGATAAGATCATGAACAAGGAAGAAGTGAAGTTCATGTTGTCCTTTGAGAAGAAGCGGGTGAATATCTACACGGTGGAGCAACTGGCAAAGAAAAACAATATCTCCGTAGAGAAAGCCCAGCAACTGTGCGACCATTTGTGTGAAGTGGGTATTCTGGAATATAACCGGGAAAACAGCGATCATCATAAACAGTATTTTGTGCCGAAATTCGTAGTGGGTTCCGGTGAATATATGATGATGAACGGCAAGCTGCTGGAAACGGTTCCGGAAATTGCAACTCTGTTTAATGTGGCTTCCCAGGCAGTAGGACCGGTTGCATCAGTGGTACCTCCGGGCGGCGGTGGTATGGGCATGCATGTCATTCCGGTAGAGAAGGCAATTCCTGCAGAGAGCAAGTCTGTATCCGTGGAACATCTGTCTCACTGGCTGAAGAAGTACGATAAATACGCGGTGGATGTATGTTCCTGCCGTCGTCAGCAGAGAATCCGCGGTGAAGGCACCGGCGACATTGAAGGCTATTTCTGCATTGCACTGGGTGATATGGCGGAGTATTGCGTGGAAACCAAGAAGGACGCTTATTACATTACATATGATGAGTGCATGGAAATCCTGCGTATATCCGAAGAAAAGGGTTTCGTGCACCAGATTACCAATCTGGACGGAGAAGATAAGATTGTAGGAATATGTAACTGTGCACCGGGCGTCTGCAATGCACTGCGCACCTCACAACTGTACAACACGCCGAATCTGTCAGCTTCTGCTTATCGTGCGCATGTGAACAAGGAAAAGTGCGTTGCCTGCGGCAAATGTGTGGAAGTCTGCCCTGTAGGCGCTGCCAAACTGGGACAGAAGCTCTGCAAAAAAGACGGAAGCGAGGTAATCTATCCGAAGGCACTGTTGCCGGATCTGACGCCGTGGGGTGTGGATAAGTGGAATTACAATTATCGGGATGACGCCAAGATAAACTGCTATGCATCCGGTACAGCACCATGCAAGACGGCATGTCCAGCCCATCTGGCGGTACAGGGTTATATCGAAATGGCTTCGGAAGGCCGTTATATGGATGCGCTGAAGCTGATTAAGCAGGACAATCCGTTCCCGGCTGTCTGCGGTGATATCTGTAACCGAAGATGTGAGGATCGCTGTACCAGGGGCACTGTGGATCAGCCTGTTGCCATCGATGAGATCAAGAAATTCATTGCAGCACAGGAACTGAAGAAAGAGGGAAGATATATTCCAGAATGTTCGAATGATGAAGGAAAACAGTGGAGTGATGCATATAAGGTTGCGGTCATCGGTGCCGGACCTGCCGGACTCTCTGCAGCCTACTATCTGCGGACAAAGGGATATCCTGTCACTATCTTTGAGAAAGAAAAGGAACCGGGCGGCATGCTGCGCTACGGAATCCCTTCTTTCCGTCTGGAAAAGAATGTGATCGATGCAGAAATCGACGTGATTCGTGAGATGGGCGCAGAAATTCGCTGCGGTGTAGAGGTAGGAAAAGATGTGACGCTGCAGCAGCTTCGTGCGCAGGGATATAAGGCATTTTACGTCGCAATCGGACTTCAGAACGGGCGGAAAGCCGGTATTCCGGGCGAAGAAGCGGAAGGTGTGGAAGCAGGGCTGGACTTCCTGCGAAGAGTGAATCTGGATCATTCCCAGACGATCCAAGGAGGAACCGTCGTTATCGGCGGCGGCAATGTGGCGGTCGATGTGGCCAGGACTGCTGTTCGGGCAGGCGCTTCTCTGGTTACAATGGTATGCCTGGAAAGCAGGGAAGAAATGCCGGCCTCTCCGGATGAAGTAAAAGAAGCGGAAGCTGAGGGAATCATCGTGGAAACAGGTTGGGGTCCGAAGGAAATTCTGACCGAAAACGGAAAAGTGACGGGCATTATACTAAAAAAATGTGTGCAGGTCTTTGACGAAGAGAATCGCTTCCATCCGCAGTATGACGAAACGGAAACTCGAGTGGTGGAATGCAGCAACGTGCTTCTGTCCATCGGCCAGGCTGCCGCATGGGGGAATCTGCTGGACGGCACGCAGGTGGTTGTAAAGAAAAACGGTACGGCGGAAGCAGACCCAGTGACACTACAGACTGCAGAACCGGACATTTTTGTTGGCGGAGATATTCGATATGGCGCAAAATTCGCTATCGATGCGATTGCTGACGGAAAAGAGGGTATGGTCAGCATGCACCGTTTCGTACATGAAGGCCAGAGTCTGACCATCGGCAGGGATCTGCGGCATTTCATCGAACTGGATCGTGATGATATCCGTGTGGAATCCTTCGACAATGCAAAACGTCAGATCCCAGGTGCAAAGGAAGGGGAAAGTGCGAAGACGTTCGACGACCTGCGTTTACCGCTGACAGAAGAACAGATCCGGACAGAAGCGAAACGCTGCCTCAGTTGCGGTGCGACCACCGTGGACGATCATCGCTGTATCGGATGCGGACTGTGCACCACCCGGTGCGAATTCGATGCCATCAGTCTGTCGAGAGACCTGCCGCAAAATTCAAAGATGTATGTGGGGGAAGAAGGCCTGAAGAAAGCAGTATTGCCGTACATGATCAAGAGAAAAATAAAGATGCGTTTTGCGAAGAAGTGAGAGTAAGCCATGCATGAACTGGGAATTGTCACCTATGTGGTGAAAACAGTGGAGAAGATTGCTGAAGAAAACCAGGTGGAAAAGATTGCTGCAGTAACGTTGGAAATCGGGGAGGTTTCCGGTGTGGTGGAAGAGTATCTGGAGGATTGCTGGAAGTATTTCAGAGAGAAGAATCCGATTCTGGAAGATGCCGCTCTGGAATTCGAAATTCTCCCGGCAGTCACCTGGTGCGAGGATTGTAAAACAGAATATGAAACTGTGAAATATGGAAGAACCTGTCCATACTGCTGCAGCGAAAACACTTTTTTGCTTGCAGGCGGTGAATGTAATATCAAAGAAATCCTGGCGGTCTGAAAAGATCGCCGGGTATTGAAACGAAACTTGGAGGAATGTGATGAATCCATATAAGATTATTGATTTGAAAAAAACCATGCTGGAGGACAATGATACCGATGCGGAGAAGCTGCGTCAGGAGATGAAAGAGAAAAAGACGTTCTATGTTAATATCATGTCTTCACCCGGTGCTGGAAAGACCAGTACCATTCTTCAGACAATCCATAGACTGAAAGAAACCGTGTCTGTTGGTGTGATGGAAGCGGACATCGATTCCGCTGTGGACGCAGAGACGGTGTCGCAGACCGGGATTCCGTGCATTCAGCTCCATACCGGCGGCATGTGCCATTTGGATGCAGATATGTCAAGACAGGGACTGCGGGAGTTGGAAAAAAGCTGCCGGGAGAATGACAGACATCTGGATCTGGTGATCCTTGAAAATGTGGGAAATCT
>JBJESY010000131.1:0-18333 GCA_051883035.1 Anaerovoracaceae bacterium
CGGCATACATAAAATCAGAGGAAACGTTTACACTTTTGATGAAAGCGGCGTGCTGCTGCGGACGGTTTATGGTGATAAGAAGGCAATCTGCCTGACTTATGACGATGGCCCTTCCGGAAATACGGCGACCATTCTCGATACGCTGGAACAAAACGGCGGTCTGGCCACGTTTTTTGTCATCGGAAACCGGGTAAAATCTTACTCCAAAACGCTGAACCGGGCGCACGCAATGGGCTGCCAGATCGGGAACCATTCCTATTCGCACGCGTATTATTCCGGCCTGACGTCCAAAGAAATCAGGCAGCAGATCAGCAAGTGCAATGCCGCAGTGGAGGCGGCAGTGGGGGAAACACCTGTGATTACCAGAACACCAGGCGGAAGCGCTTCTGATGCGGTGAAGAAGGCAGTGGGGATGCCTGTGATTTTGTGGAATGTGGATACCCAGGACTGGAAAACGAGGAATGCGGATTCCGTCTACAGGGAAGTCATGAACCATGCGAAAGATGGTAATATTATTCTGATGCATGATCTTTATGCATCTACGGCAGAGGCGTCGAAACGCTTCATTCCGAAGCTTGTGGAGCAGGGTTTTCAGCTGGTTACAGTAGAAGAAATGGCACTGCTGAAGGGAACGAAGCTGAAGGCCGGAAGCGTGTATTTCTCGTTCCGGTAAGCGGGGCGTGAATATTTTGCGAAGGATTGACGAAGTCCTTGAAACTGTGGTATTCTATAAGGTAAGAATGCCGACGGTCGGACTGGACGCAGACGGCACCAGAACGCGCCGTACAGGAAGCGGCACCAGCAAACTGCCCTCTCTCATTCGAGGGGGAGATGAAGGGAGACTATAAACAATGACAGACAAAAAAGGAACAAAAGGCACCTATTACATCACCACGCCGATCTATTATCCGAGCAGCAATCTGCACATCGGCCACACCTACTGCACCGTCATGGCAGACGCCATGGCACGGTTCAAGCGGCTTTGCGGATATGACGTGCATTTCCTGACCGGTACCGACGAGCATGGACAGAAGATTCAGACCCTGGCCGACGCCAAAGGCGTGACCCCGCAGGCATATGTGGATGAAGTGGTGGACGGCATCAAGAAGCTTTGGGCCACCATGGAGATTTCCTATGATGATTTCATCCGAACCACCGAGCCGCGCCACGTGAAGCGGGTACAGCAGATCTTCATGAAGATGTACGAAAAAGGTGATATATATAAAGGAGAATATGAAGGCCTTTACTGCACGCCGTGCGAATCCTTCTGGACCGAGAGCCAGCTGGTGAACGGCTGCTGTCCGGACTGCGGACGGCCGGTGCAGCCTGCCAAGGAAGAGGCTTACTTCTTCAAACTGAGCAAATATCAGGACAAGCTGCTGGAACTGTTTGAGAACAATCCGGAATTCCTGCAGCCGGAATCCAGAAGAAATGAAATGATTTCCTTCGTGAAGCAGGGACTGGATGATCTTTGCATTTCCCGGTCCACCTTCGACTGGGGTATTCCGGTTCCGATCGATGACAAGCATGTCATCTATGTATGGCTGGATGCGCTGACCAACTATATCACGGCTCTGGGCTATCCGGATGAACCGGAACTGTATGAAAAATACTGGCCGGCAAACGTGCACCTGGTGGGCAAGGAAATCGTCCGTTTCCATACTGTTATCTGGCCGGCGATGCTGATGAGTGCAGATCTGCCGCTGCCGAAGCAGGTTCTGGGTCACGGCTGGCTGCTGCTGGGTGGCGAAAAGGTTTCCAAGTCCAAAGCCGCCAAGGGCAAAGACGTGGTGGATCCGGTGATCCTCATTGAGCGCTACGGCATCGACGCCCTGAAATACTTCCTGCTGCGGGAGTACACCTTCGGGCAGGACGGCGTCTTCACCAATGAGGTGATGCTGAAGAGAATGAACTACGATCTGGCCAACGACCTGGGCAACCTGGTTTCCAGAACCGTTTCCATGATCGAGAAATACTGCGGCGGCTTTGTTCCGGAAAGCAAGACCGAGGACGACACCGACCGCGACCTGAAGTCCATCGCCACCGGTGCAGCTGCCAAGGTGGAAACCCAGATGGATAAATTCGCCTTCAACATGGCGCTGGAAGAAATCTGGATTGTGGTAAGACGGGCCAACAAATATATCGATGAAAAGACACCTTGGATCCTGGCAAAGGATCCGGAAAAGAAGGCGGAACTGGATACGGTAATGCACAATCTGGCAGAAACCCTGCGGATCGTGTCTGTCCTGATCTATCCGTTCATGCACACCACTTCCAAGGAAATCCGCAAGCAGCTGGGTCTGTGGTACAGCGATGTGGTCTGGGAAGATGCCTTCGAGTTTGATATGATGTACGGCGAGCAGGTAAAGAAGGGCGATCCGATCTTCCCGCGTCTGGACATCGAAAAGGAACTGGAAGAGCTGTCCGCTTTGGGCGCAGCCAAAGACGCGCCGGCCGGCGGTGCGGCCGAGGCCGAGTCTGCAGCCGAAGCTGAGCCGGAGAACATTCCGCTGGAGCTGAAGCCGGAGATCGTCTATGACGATTTTGACAAGATCGACTTCCGCGTCGGCACCATCCTCAGCGCCGAAAAGCATCCGAAGGCAGACAAGCTGCTGGTGTTCCAGGTGAAGATGGGCACCGAGCGCCGCCAGATCGTCAGCGGTGTGGCAGAATACTTCAAGCCGGAAGAAATGGTGGGCAAAAAGGTCATCGTGGTGGCCAACCTGAAGCCGAGACAGCTGCGTGGCGTGGAATCCAAGGGCATGCTGCTGTTTGCCGACAACGGCGAACGTCTGGAAATCGTTACGACCATGGCAGAAGACGGCAATCCGGTTACGTAAGGAGCAAAATCTATTTCCGCACACCGAAAAGGACGCCAAATGGCGCTTTTTGGAGCGATTGGCGTCCCGGAAGCCTCTGACAGAAGCAGATTTCAGGAAAAACTCCGCAAAATCTTTGCACCCAGGCGCGTTTTCGTGTCGAAATAAGTCGAATAGAATGGATGTATTTTGAATAAAATACAGCATATGGAAGAGACATGCGCCTGAAAAGCGAAAAATATCCGCAGAATGTATTTTGCGGGACGCCACAGGGGTGAAAAAAGGCAGTTTGGCGTCCCTTTTACCGTGCAAATATAAAATGACCTACAGCAACCATCGGAGGGGCGAGAATTTTGCCCCTCCTTGTTGTCCATAAAGGAGAATGAGCATGCTTTTTGATTCGCATACACATATTAACAATGAAACCTACACTGAGGAGGAGCGGCAGCAGCTGATCGCAGCCATCGAGGCATCCGACGTGACCTGCGTGATGGACATCGGTTTTGACCTGCCCAGTTCCCTGCAGGCGGTGAAGGACGCGCAGGAAAATCCGTGGTGCTACGCCACGGTGGGCGTCCATCCTCACGACGCTAAAACCATGGATGAAGAGATGCTGCAGATGATCGGCGCCCTGACGAAGAAGGATAAGGTGCAGGCCATCGGCGAAATCGGCCTGGACTTCCATTATAACCTGTCCGACGCCGACACACAGCGATACTGGTTCCGCCGCCAGATTCAGCTGGCCAACGAGCTGCGCCTGCCCATCGTGATTCACTCCCGGGAAGCCGACCAGGAAACCATGGACATCCTGAAAGAAGAAGGCGCATTCAGCGACGAGCGCTGCAGCTGGTTTCCGAAGCGGAAAGGACCGGACGGCACGGAAGAAAAAGACGCCCGGGTGCTGCTCCACTGCTTCAGCGGCAGTCTGGAACTGGGCCGCCAGTACGTGAAGCTGGGCGCGACCCTGTCCATCGCCGGCCCCGTGACCTATAAAAACAACCGAAAAACCTCCGAAGTCGCCGCACAGATTCCCATCGAGTATCTGCTGGTGGAAACCGACGCGCCGTACCTGACGCCCGAACCTCACCGCGGCAAAAAAAACATGTCGCCATACGTGGAATTCACGGCTCGGCGGGTGGCCCTGCTGAAAGGCATGACCTACGAAGACGTGGCGCGGCGGACCATGGAAAACGCCAAAGTCTTTTTTAATATCCGGTAGCCGGATCATCGCAAACAGCCCGGTCGGATCGGCCAGCCGGTCATCCCAAACAGCCCGGTCGGATCGGCAATCCTGCTTTCTTTGCAAAATCTATGCGCCCGGCTTCGGCGGCTTTCGACAGCTTTTTTTCTCGCTGTGTGGTATTCTCTTCGGAAGGGATTATCAGGAGGGGTCATCGAAAGATGGCATCGGAAGAAAGCACCAGGAGGGGGACGACATGGAAGTGAGCATCGGTTACGCATCACTGGCAGCGGAAGCGGAAAGCTGCGGCGATACCGCAGTATCCTGCAGCCTGCCCGGCGGCCGCCGGGCAGTGATTCTGTCAGACGGCATGGGCCGCGGCTCCGCCGCGGCAGCAGAAAGCCAGGCGGTGGTGCGGCTGCTCCGCCGCCTTCTGAAAGAAGGTATTCCCGTCAACCGGGCCATTGAGACCGTCAACCGGCATATGGAACAGGAAAAGAATGAGGTTTTTGCTACGCTGGATCTGGTGATTCTGGATCTGGATCGGGAAACTGCAGTGTTCTATAAACAGGCCGCCGCGCCGTCGTTCGTGGTGCGCGGCGGCCGCCTGATGCGGATTCAGCAGCCGGCACTGCCGGTGGGCATCGTGCCGGCGGTGAAGCTGGCACGGGTTTCTCTGACTTTGTCGCCGGGGGATACCATCATCCTGATGTCCGACGGCATTTCGGACAGCGGCAGACGCAGCTGGGTGGGCAGATATCTTACATCGCTGATAGACGATGAGATGGAAAACGGACGGTGTTACGGACCGAGGCAGCTGGCAGAGCGGATTTTGGGGGAAGCCATCCGACAGTACAGAGGAAGAACGGCAGACGACGCCACCGTGGCGGTGGTGCGGCTCCGGTGAATCCGCTGCGAGAGCCGTCCGCTGACGCCGGTGAAACCATACAAACCGGAAATCCACATCGCCTAATTGCAATACGAATGAGAAAATGAAAAACAAAATTTTGCAGACAATCAGAAAGCAGCATCTGCTGGAAAAGGGTATGCACATCGTGGTGGGCCTGTCAGGCGGGCCTGATTCGCTGTGCATGTTTGACGTGCTTTGCAATCTGGCCCCGGAGTGGGATCTGAAGCTGCATCCGGTCCATGTGAACCATAAGTTCCGGCCCGGTGCAGCAGAAGAGGACCAGGATTTTGTGGAGAAATTCTGCGAAGCGGCCGGATGGCCGTGCAGAACCTTTGTCTGTGACTGCACGGCCATCGCCCGGCAGGAGAACCTGACTCCGGAGGAAGCCGGCCGGAAGGTGCGCTACGACGCCTTCCGCCAGACTGCAGAGGACATCGCCGCGGGCAAGTTGTGGCGGGGCATAGCACCATGCGAGGCAGCGGGCCGGCTGCATCCTGACAACGCGGCGGGCCAGATGACTGCGTCTCCGCAGCAGCCGCCGGTGCCGCGGGAGAAGATTGCCATCGCCGTTGCCCAAAACGCCCAGGATCAGTGCGAAACCATCCTCTTCCGGCTTTTGCGGGGCAGCGGGCCGGATGGGCTGGCAGGCATCGCCTATAAACGATATGACGAAGGAGGCTTTGCCGTCATCCGGCCGCTGCTGGATGTGATCCGTGAAGAAATCGAAGCGTACTGCACAGAGCGGGGGCTGATGCCGAGACGGGACCATACCAACGAGGAGACGGTTTATATGAGGAACCGAATCCGGCTGGAACTGATCCCGTACCTGCAGGAACACTTCAACCCGAACATCATCGAGACGGTGAACCGGCTGGGAAGGGCTGCCGCCGCCGATAAGGACTACCTGACCCATCAGGCGGATGTAGCGCTTTCCGGGGGTCAGGCCGATGTGGTGCTTTCGGGAGGTCAGGCGGATGTGGTGTTTTCCGGGGGTCAGGCCGATGTGGTGCTTACGGACCATCCGGCCGGTCAGGCAACCGAGTTGCAGGTCGAGACCTTGCGGCAGCTCCATCCGGCGATCCGGATGCGGGTTTATCAGAAGGCCGCGAAGGAAGCCGGCCTGAAAGAAGGATTGACGGCTGCCCACCTGGACGGAATCGACCAGATTGTTCACGGCGACAGCCCGTCCGCCCGGTGGGAGCTGCCGGACGGATTCACGGTGCGGCGTATCTATGACCGGCTGACCATGGAAAAAGAGGAAGCAGCGCTGCCGAAGGGCAGGCTGCGGATTTTTACGGAGCCGGCGCCGACCATCGAGCAGAATGTCCCGGCGGAGCCGACCTTCGAACAGGATGTGCGGCTGACTGGTGCGCAGGATGTCCCGCCGGCAGGCGGCTTTGATTCCGGCGGGTGCGATTCCGGCGGCTTTGAGGCAGGCGGCCGTCCTCTGCAGGCCAGATTTTCTCTGGATGCACTAAAAGCTGTATACGGAGAGGACGCACCGGGCAAAATTATTTTGCGCAGTAGAAAAACGGGCGACTTTATGACCATCGCCACGGGCGGGGGCCTGCATCGGAAGAAGCTGCAGGATCTGCTGGTGGACATGAAAGTGCCAAAAGCCGAAAGAGACCGGCTGCAGGTGGCGGCCATCGGAAGTGAGATCCTGTGGATTTTACCGGGGGAAAAAGAAAAAACGGGAAACCTGGGAAAAAAAGGACGTTTTTCTGCCGGATACCGGACGGATTCTGCGGGTTTTGGGGGGCAGGAGGCCATAATTGTCCTTGAATATTTGTGCTGAATATGGTAGAATGAATAAGATTATTTGTGATAGAAATACAAGTTTCCTTTCCTGCAGACGCCGGACTTTGTGGGTAGCGGCTGAACCGGCCAGACGGGCCGAGGGGACGGAAAGGAACGAAAGGGGAGTATCGTGAAAAAAAACTTTGCTAAGAATATTGGCATTTATCTGGCACTTTTCGCAGTTGTGCTGATGGTGGCATTCTTCTATAAAGGCGCGGACGCGGATCAGGTGTCCGTGAAGGAGGTACCGCTGTCGCAGTTCGTGCAGTATCTGGATAAAGAACAGATTTCGGAAATCAATTTTACAGATACCAAGCTGACCGGTAAGCTCAGCGACAAGGAGTACGTGTACTCGTATATCAATACCACGGTGGAGTGGATGACCATCTACGATGAGTATGTGTGGCCGCAGGAAAAAGAAGGCAAAATCAAGATGGAAAGCGATGCGCCGAACAACGGCTCCGTGTTCCTGAATCTGCTGCCGACCATTATCATGGTCATCGCGCTGATTTTCCTGTTCTACTTCATGATGAATCAGGGCGGAAACGGGAAGGCCTTCCAGTTCGCCAAGTCCCGGGCGAAGATGATCAAGGGCGGCGACAAGAAGGTGACTTTCAAGGATGTGGCCGGTCTGGATGAGGAAAAACAGGAACTGGAGGAGGTCGTGGACTTCCTGAAGGATCCGAGAAAATACCGGGAGCTGGGTGCCCGGATTCCAAAGGGTATTCTGTTGGTGGGCCCTCCGGGAACCGGTAAAACTTACATTTCCAAGGCTACGGCTGGCGAGGCGGGTGTTCCGTTCTTTACCATTTCCGGTTCCGACTTCGTGGAAATGTTCGTCGGCGTGGGTGCGTCCCGTGTCCGTGACCTGTTCGATCAGGCCAAGAAGAATGCGCCTTGTATCGTGTTCATCGACGAAATCGACGCGGTGGGCCGCAAGCGTGGTGCCGGCATCGGCGGCGGTCATGATGAAAGAGAGCAGACCCTGAACCAGCTGCTGGTGGAGATGGACGGATTCGCGGAGAATTCCGGCATCATCATTCTGGCGGCAACCAACCGTCCGGACATTCTGGATCCGGCACTGCTCAGACCGGGCCGTTTTGACCGGCAGATCGTCATCGGTACGCCGGACATCAAGGGCCGTGAAGAAATCTTTAAGGTTCATAGCAAGAACAAACCGCTGGCGGACGACGTGACGCCGGAGGTTCTGGCGAGAAGAACACCGGGCTTTACCCCGGCAGACATAGAAAACCTGCTGAACGAAGCGGCGCTGATCACGGCCCGCAGAAACGGCCGGTTCATTCGCATGGAAGAAATTGAAGAGGCCATCACCAAGGTCATCGCAGGTCCGGAAAAGAAGAGCCGGGTCATCAGCGACAAGGAAAAGAAGCTGACGGCGTACCACGAAGCGGGTCACGCCGTGGTGGGACGTCTCCTGCCGGATACGGATCCGGTGCACCAGGTGACCATCATTCCTAGAGGCCGGGCAGGCGGTTTCACCATGTCCCTGCCGAAGGAAGACCGTTACTATGCCACCAAGAAGGGCATGTTCAACGATATCATCGAGCTGCTGGGCGGCCGTGTGGCGGAACAGCTGACCCTGGATGACATCAGTACCGGTGCCAGCAACGACATTCAGCGGGCAACGGAAGTGGCCCGCGACATGGTGACCAAGTACGGCTTCTCCGAAAAGATCGGTACGGTCAACTACAGCAATTCCGAGGAAGTGTTCCTGGGCAACGATTTCACTACCCATAAGAACTACTCCGAAGAAAAAGCGAGAGATATCGACTCTGAAATCAAGCGGCTCATCGACGAGGCCTATGCCAAGGCCATCCACCTGCTGGAAGAAAACCGGCAGATTCTGGAGAACGTGGCCCAGGCCCTGCTGCTGGTGGAAACCATCGACGGCCAGCAGTTTGAAGACCTGTTCACCGGCAAAGTAACGCCGGAGCAGCTGGCGGAAAATGTGCGTCACGCTTCCGAGAAGAAGAAGGAAAAGGACGCTGCCGAGGCTGCCGAACGGGAACGGCTGCGGAAGGAAGAGGAAGAAAAGCTTGCCGAAGAACTGAAGAAGTACGACGGCGACTATATGGCGGACGATGCGGACGCCGGTGAGGAAGCTGCGGAAGCAGAAACCGATACGGATCAGGGTGAGGCCGCAGAGGAAGCAGCGGATGACGCGGAACCTGCAGAGGATGCAGAACCGGCGGAACCTGCAGAAAACGCGGGAGAAGAGAAAGAAAGATAAAGAGGCGGCATTATGAAAGTAACAGTAAGAGATTGTCTGCAGCTGGAGTCCTTCAGACAATGTATCGTAGTGGCTGGCGAACGGAACCTGGAAAACCGGGTAAAGACCATTTCCGTTCTCGATGCGGCCAGTGCGGAGGATGCGGTGTGTTTCAACGGAAATCCGGAAGAGCTGGTGCTCACGTCATTTTCGGGGATGCGGGAGAACCGTCCTCTCCAGTGTGAGACGGTGCGTCGCCTCGCAAAATCCGGCATCGCGGCTCTTGCGGTGTTCCAGAAGGCAAACAGCAGCACGCAGGTTCCGAAGGAGCTGATTGTGGCTGCCGACGAGGTGGGACTGCCGCTGCTGATCATGGTAGACAGCAACAAAGGCGGATATTCCAACCTGATCAAGGAAGTGATGGATCAGATTTTGTACGGAAGCAACTTCAAAAACAGTCTGATCAACAACACCATCTTCCACTTGCTGAATTTTGAAAAGCACAGCAGTTTCCAGCAGGCGCTGCGGGAAGCTGCCATCAATAACGATTTTCAGGTAGTGCTCCTCAGTGAGGACTTCAATCCGGTGCTGACCATCGAAACACGGCAGCGGACCACGGTGGATGAGGCTATCAGCCGGGGCAAGCAGATTGCCCTGAACCTGTCCAACGTGTACAGTCTGGTGGACATCGACGGCACCATGACCTACTGGGGCATTCTGAATATTAACGGCGAACAGCATTACCTGCTGATCGTGGACAATGAAGATAATTATTCCGCCGGCGAGATCACCAAGCTGGCAGAAATCATCGAGCTTGCCATGGGTATGTGGAAGTACACTCCGGTGCGGGATGCCAGAGCGGAATTCGCCAAGGCCCTGATCCGCGGCAACAAGTCTCTGGCTTACTCCCTGAAGGAGGAGGCCGGCGTAAAGCCTGCCGACATCATCAGTGTGTTCCACGCCAAAGGCATTGAAACACCTGCCGGCGAAGCGGTGCTCAATGAATTCCGGGAAGCCGGCATGGTGAGCATCATTCGTATTGCGGAAGGCGAAGAAACCTACGGCATCATTTTCCGCGGCAGCAAGCTGCAGCAGGAAAGTGAGACCAGCGACAAGGCGGTCTGCATCGACATTTATGATCATCTGAAGGCACAGGACGGCGTTCGGATTTTCCATGTGACCGGAACCAGCGGCATCGAAGGCGCCGGCGACGGCTTCCGCCTGATCAACGAGACCTGGTCCTTCGTGGAAGGCATCTTCCCGTATAAGCGAGTGTTCTCCAAGTATGAACTGGTGCTGGTTTCTAACTGCATCAACATCCAGGTGCAGGGCGGCAACCTGAAAAAGAACTATGTGGATTTGCTGGAACCGTTCACCAAGGAAGGGGATAACAAGTCCCGCCAGCTGCTGGAAACCCTGGAGACCTTTGTGCTGGACGCAGGCATGAACAGCGGCAAGACCTCCGAGTTCATGGGCATCCACACCAATACGGTTCAATATCGTCTGAAAAAAATCAATGAAGTCCTTGGTGCCGAGATCACCGGAAACCGTGTCATCCCTGGCCTGACCGTAGCCCTGGCCCTGAAGCGGCTGGAGCGGACAGCGAAATAGCTGAACTGGCGGCGGAACAACTGAAACCATACAATCAGAGGCTGGACCGCCGGGGCGGGCCAGCCTTTCCTGTCAGTGGCCGGTCAGGCGGCGGATCCGTCGCCCCCGGTACGCAGAGCGTTGCCATCTCTCGGCACGCAGAGAGTTGCCTGCCGCGCACGAGCGTTAACCGGCCTGCGGCCCCGGTCTCGGCGGGCTGGTGGAAGACGGTGTGGCTTGTGAGGAGCCCCGCCCCGGCTTCTAATCAGTGCCGTCAGGCCTCAACCCATACCTGTCAGGCACTTTTTTGCAAAAAAGTACGGGTCGACCGTGGAACGAACTTGCATGTTTTCAAATAACTATAAATAATATGATGTTTTTCACGCATTTGCTCGTGAAAAACACACCTTTTCAGGGCATCATGGTTGGAAGACCCGACCCTTTTGGATTTTTTTTGGTCGAAAAGTATGTGTTAGACATGTCAAACTATCAGCGTGTGTATCACTTGGATGGAAATTGGAGGATAAGAACATTTTGAAGAATACAAATACATTGCACATCGGCAGTCTGCAGCTGGACAATCCCTTTCTGCTGGCGCCGCTGGCAGGGATTACCGATGCGCCGACTCGCAGAATCTGCCGGGAGATGGGTGCAGCCCTGACCTGCAGTGAGATGGTCAGCGGCAAAGGCCTCTGGTATAAGGATAAGAATACCGGCAGGCTGCTGACAATCTATGAAGATGAGAAGCCGGTGGGTTTTCAGATTTTTGGTCATGAACCGGATATTCTGGCTTTCACTGCACGGGAACTGGATGGCTGTGAGAATGCTCTGCTGGACATCAACATGGGCTGCCCAGTGCCGAAAATCGTAAAAAACGGTGAAGGCTCTGCACTGATGAAGGATCCGGATCTGGTTTATGATCTGGTCTCTGCGGTGGTGAAAAACAGTTCCAAGCCGGTGACCGCAAAGATCCGGGCGGGCTGGGACGAAGACCATATCAATGCGGTGGAAGTGGCCCATGCCATCTCCGCAGCCGGTGCATCCGCCATCACGATCCACGGCAGAACAAGAGAACAGTACTACAGCGGGAAAGCAGACTGGTCCATCATCGCCCGGGTGAAGCGGGCAGTCAATATCCCCGTCATCGGAAACGGCGATGTGACCGATGGTCCGTCCGCCCTGCGAATGATGGAGGAAACCGGCTGCGATTTCGTCATGGTGGGACGCGGCGCCCTGGGAAATCCATGGATTTTCCGGGAGATGATTGCAGCATGGAAGGGCGAAGAACTGCCGCCGCCGCCCACCACGGAAGAAAAAAAACAGATGATGCTTCGCCATTTTCGTGATATGATGGAACTGAAAGGCGAATATGCCGCAGTCCGGGAAATGCGGAAACACGTAGGCTGGTATCTGAAGGGAGTCCACGGTGCAGCCGCTTTCCGCGGCCAGGTCAACCAGATCACCGATGCAAAAGCACTGGAGGAAGCAATCTGTCAGATTGGATGAAAGAAAGGACGCCTTGCAGGCGCAAAAGGAAAGAGCATGAGTCTACTGTCAAAACTGAAACGAATTCCGTCTGTTATGAAACGCAGAAAACACAGTAAAAAGGAGAATGAAAAGTATCTCCTCTATGTCTGCCAGCAGACAGGGTGGTCTGTAGAAGAAGCGAGACAAGAAATGGAGCAGGCAAAAAAAGATGGGATTTCATATAAGTATTATGCGAAACGAAAGGTCTGGGCACGGACGCCGGAGCAGCTGGAACGATTGAAGCGCGACATGAAAAGTGTTTCAAAACGAAATCTGGCAGATCACGAGCATGCACTGGAAGTAGTATGTGAAGAGACTGGATGGAGCAGAGAAAAAGCGAAGACAGAAATCGAAAAAGCTGCTATCAACTGCGGCAGTTCTTTCAAAGACTTCTATAAATTCCGTCTCTGGCAGTACACACCGGAACAGCAGCGTGAATTCCTGACCCTGAAAGTAGCACAAAAAATGGGATTCAAATATATCAACGATCCGGAAGCACAGGAAATTCTGAAGAAAAAAACACGTTTCGCAAAGAAATTCTCCGATTTGCTGGGCAGGAAGTGGTTTGTCAACCGGGACATATCCTATGAAGAATTCCTGGAAAAAATCGAAGGAGTGGAAGATCTGATTCTGAAGCCGGTGGCATCCACCCAGGGTAAGGGCATCGAAAAAGTCCACTGCGGAACCGGTGTCAGCGATGATGAAAAAAGAGCACTGTACGACGATATCATGAGCAGGGAGCGCCGCATGCTCTGTGAAGAATGCATCGTGCAGCATCCGGACATTGCGGCATTCAATCCGACCTCCGTCAATACCATCCGCGTGCTGACCGTTCTGGATGAAGGAACGTGCCATCACGTGTATGCCGGCTTTCGCATGGGGCGGGGTGGCATCGTGGACAACTTCCATGCCGGCGGCATCATCAGCTCCGTGGATGTAAAAACCGGCATCACCTGCATGGATGCCATCGATCTGGATGGAACGCATTATCCGGTGCATCCGGTATCCGGACTCCCGACGAAGGGCTTTCAGATCCCGCACTGGGATCAGGTCCTGGAAGTCACCGAAAAAGCCGCCCGCCGGATCAAAAGTGTCGGTATGGTGGGCTGGGACGTTGCCGTCACGGAAAACGGCGTCTGCCTCATCGAAGGCAACTCCGAAGCGAGCTACCAAATCATACAGCTGCCTTATGTGGAAGACGGAATTGGCATGCGGAAAGTTTTCGAACCGTTTTTAGATAATTAGATATTTCAGATGGACAAATAAGTCGGGCCGGTCTGTTCCAGAAGAACAAACCGGCCTTTTCTCACGACACAAATCGGCCGCTTCTCACGACACAAATCGGCCGCTTCTCACGACACAAATCGGTCGCTTCTCTCGGACCAAACCGGCCGATTGTCATGGCCAAACCGGCCGATTGTCTCGGCACAGTCCATTTGATGCCTACAGCACAATCTGCACCCGGCTGCCGCCTGTCTTTTCTTTGGTGACGACAATCTGCTTGTCGATCCGCTCCTTCAGCTCCGTCACATGGGAGATGATCCCCACCAGCCGATTGCCGCTGCCCAGAGATGCCAGGGCCTGCATGGCCTGCTGCAGCGATTCGCCGTCCAGCGAACCGAAGCCCTCGTCCACGAACATGGAATCCAGCTTGATGCCGCCGGCAGAGGACTGAATTTCATCCGACAGCCCCAGGGCCAGTGAAAGGGAAGCCATGAAGGATTCTCCGCCCGAAAGGGACTTGACGCTGCGAAGTGAGCCGTTGTAGTGATCCACCACATCCAGATCCAGACCGCTCTGGGACGCCTTGCTTGCCGCCTCTTCCCGGCGCTTCAGTTCATACTGCCCGCCGGTCATAATCATGAGGCGAGTGTTGGCCCTGTCAATAATCCGGTCAAAATAGGTCATCTGGACGTATGTTTCCAGCATGACTTTTTCTTTTGCGCTGATTTTGCCGTTGGCCGTGTCCGAAAGGGCATTGAGCCAGACCATCTTTTCTTCCAGCACCGAAATCTCCTGGGCTTTTTTCGAAATATTTTCGGATGCCCGGCGATTGGTATCCATTCTGGAGTGGAGCACCTTCTGCTGTTCCGTAATTTCTTTTTTCCTCGCCGCCAGATAGAGCTTTCGCTGCGTCAGAACCGGCAGGTCGTCCAGGTCATGTTCCGATACCGTGCCGGAAAGCTGGGCAATCTGTCCCTGCAGGGCAAGGAGGTTTTTCTCACAGGCAGAATAATCCGCTTCCGCACGTTCCAGAGCGGACTGGGCGGACTCTACCCTGCGGCGCAGTGCCTTTACAGCATCTTCCGCTTCCGCGCGGCCATGGAATCGCAGCTTGGCTGCGGCCTGCACTGCCTGTGACTGCTTTTCACCCAGGGCAGCAGAAGATGCCGAAATGCGGCTTGCAAGGGAAGTCTGAACCGCCTCCTTCTCATGAAGTTCTGACTCTTTCTCCGGAATCTGCGTTTCCAGAAGCTGCTTTCGGCGCAGGTTCTTTTCTTCGGCCAGGATGGCAGCTGAAACCTCGGCTGCCCGCGCGGACAGCCGGGCAATTTTTTCAGCAGCGGCAGCGGAAACGGTCGCCGGATCGATTGCCGGATTGGCAGCGGAAACAGATGCCGAATCGATTGCCGATTTGGCAGCGGAAACGGTCGACGGACTGGATGCCAATTCGGATTCCTTACCTTCATCTGCATTGCCCAACAGGGAATTCGCCGCCCGGGAAACAGACTCGCGTTTTGTTTCCACCGTACCGTTGAGGCGGCTGGCATCCTCACTGGCGCCGGCCGCAGCTTTCGCACTGGTATCTGCCTTTTTCTTGGCCGCGTTCAGTTCTTTTTCGGTCGGCGCCTGATTCGACTTCACCGCCTTCTGCGGATGGGATGTGGAACCGCACACAGGACATGGCGCTCCCTCCACCAGAGTATCTGCCAGAATCCCGGCCTGCTCACTTAAAAAGACACGATTCAGCGTCTGATACTGCAGGTCATCCGCCTCCGCCTTGGCCTGGGCCTGGAGAAACGCCGTCCGGGCATCCTGAAGCTGACTCTCCAGCAGCTGAAGTTCGTCCGCATCCGCCGCAAGACCCCGCAACGCATCCGTCTCTGCCTGCAGTGCGTCCTTTTCATGGAGCAGCTTTTCCCGCGAGGCACCGGCCGATGCCAGAGACTGCAGTTCTGTTTTCAGCCCGTCCACCTCATCCGAAAGGGCAGAGATAGCCTGCTCTTGCGCCCCCTTTTGCTGACGGTCCGCCTGCAGCGACTTCTCCAGACTGGCGATCTCCCCATGAAGCTGATCCATCATCTGGTAATCCTGGTACTGGGCCTCGATCTCAATGATCTCCTTCTTCCAGACCTCGATTTCCGGCAGCTTTGCTTTTTCTTCTTCCAGCTTCTTCGCAAAATCCGCAAGGGCCGCCTTTTCTTCTTTTTCCATTGCTTGTGCACGGTCGAGGGCTTCCCTGGTTTTCTTCTTTTCTTCCGCCTTCGCCAGCGAAGCCGTATTTGCTTCCACTTCCTGTTCCAGCGTTCCCAGATCCACTTCCAGTCCCGCAGCTGCGTCACGATCCTTTTCCAGCAGGGCAGCAAGCAGGTCAAGCACATCGGACGTCAGCATCTGTCCGTCCTTCGCCTTTTCCACATCCAACTGAAGCACGTCATCCCGGTCACAAAGAATCCCGTCGATGTACTGTCGGATGCTCTGCTTCACATTGCCGTACTCTCTGTTCAGATCTGCCGTCTGATTTTTCAGCGTATTCTGTATCTGTTCATAGAAACCGGTATGAAAGATCTCCCGGAATATTTCAATCCGCTGCCGGGTGTCTGCCAGCAAAAGCTTCAGGAAATCTCCCTGAGCAATCATGACAATCTGAGAAAACTGGTCTCGATTCACATGGAGAATGTCCTGCACGGCTCGATTGACATCCCCCTGCTTCGTCACAACCCGTCCGTCGGGATAAGTAAGCTGGGCCTGCGGATTTTGCACCGTGTAACCCTCGCCCCGAGTCTTCTTCCGCATGTATTCGGGACTGCGCTTCACCGTGTAGACCTGGCCGTCGTAAGCGAAAACCAACTCTACCTCCGTCGGCGTGTCCGGATCGGCGTATTTGGAGCGGAGCATGGAGGATTCCCGGTTGTTTCCGCTGGCTTCCCCGAAGAGGGCGAAGGTGATGGCGTCAAAAATTGTGGTTTTGCCGGCGCCGGTATCTCCGGTGATCAGATAGAGTCCGCCGTTTCCCAGGGACTCCAGATCCAGCTGCACCCGGCCCGCATAAGGACCGAAGGCCGACATGGTCAGTTTCAAAGGCCGCATGCTATTCCACCTCCTTCAGTTTCTCAATCAGTGCCTGCATGTACTCCGTCTGCACGTCGCTCATGGGCTGGTTGTTTCTGTTTTCATAAAACTCCGAGAAAAGCTCCAGCGGGGACCTGCTTTTGATGTCGTCAATGGTTCCCAGACTCCGGGTGCTTCGGGTCCGCTTATTGTCGTAATCCAGCTTCATCAGGTTGGGGTAGATCACCCGCAGTTTGGCCGCTGCGTCGGGGATGTCCTCTTCATCCAGCAGGGTGACATGCATGTAATCCTGCGTGTTGGTGTTTTCGTAATGGGCCTTCAGTGTGACCTGATCCCAGGTGCCGCGGATTTCCCGCAGATCCCGCAGCGGTATCAGTTCCTCCGTACGGATTTCCACCCGGCCCTTTTCGAAGAACTCCACGATGGTGACGGATTTTTTATGGCTGACCTCGGAAAAGGAGTACTTCAGCGGCGTTCCGCAGTAGCGGACGGTGTCCCGGCTGATTTTCTGCGGGCCGTGGATATGGCCCAGAGCCACATAATCGAAGGCATCAAACACTTCGGCATCCACGTTGTCCGTGCCGCCCACGGTCAGATCCTCCGATTCGCTCCGCGCCGCACCGGTGACGAACTGATGGGTGACCACCAGATTCCGCTGTTCCTTCTGCAGATCGATGCTGTCTATGACGGTTCGCAGTGCATCGGTGTAGGTTTCGATGGATGCTTCCGGGAAAAACCGCCGCACATGGGCAGGCTTCAGGAATGGCAGAAGATAGACGGTTACCGGGCCGAAGGCGTCTTCTATGGTGTACGATGCAACACTTCCGTAATAGACCGGGCACATGTGAATGCCGCTGGCATCCATCAGCCGGCTGCCGAAGGCAATGCGCTCCGCTGAGTCGTGATTGCCGCTGATGATGAAAACCTGGACAGCCAGCTCTGCCAGCCGGGTCAGGAAGTCGTCAAACAGCTGCACCGCTTCTGCCGGCGGAATAGATTTATCGTAGATGTCTCCGGCAATCAGAACGCCGTCCGGCTTCTCGGATTTGATAATCTGCAGGATTTTCAGCAAAATGTATTTCTGGTCCTCCAGCATGGAGAACTCGTTGACCCGTTTCCCCAGATGCAGGTCGGAAAGGTGGATAAATTTCATAAGAAGCTCCTTTTCAGATGGAATACACGAATGATAACTTTCGATGGTAGGAAACCGGAATTCCCCTGACATCAATATAACATATCAATGAAAAATGTGCAATAGAAAATACGATAAAAAAGAACAAATGTTTGCAAATATGTATGCATAAAAATAACTGCCTCACCCTTGCAGCGAAGGCAGTTACTTTCACATGATTACTCCAGACCGAACTCCCGATACAGCTTCTGGCGAAACTCTCTATCTTTTGAAACTCTCCTCAGATCGTCAATTCTGTTTTGCTCAACCAGAAGCAGATTCAGTTGGCCCAGCTTATCTTCACCAATGCCAATCCCTTCACCAACACCTTCTCTCCGGGCATAAGCCAGCTCCGTACTCCGGTGGTGTTCATCCCGGATTCTCGATTCCATCCGCTGGAATTCTATTTCATCCTTTGTCAGGTCACCGTATGCTTTTTCCGCCATGGCAAAATCCTCCTCCGCCAAGATTTCTGCAAACGTCATTTTGTAAATATCTGTTCTGCAGGCTTTAGATCTTCTTCCAGCTTGAACTCCCGGTACAGCTTCTGGCGGAAATCAGTGTCCCTCATAGCCTTCTTCATATCATCCATTCGGTTTTGTTCAATCAGAATACAGTATAGTTGATTCAGTTTTTCTTCACCTTTCCGATGAGCATAGGCCAGCTCCGTGCTTCTATGATGTTCATCCCGGATTCTCGATTTCATTCGCTGGAATTCTATTTCATCCTGGGTTAGTGTTCTGTATGCATTCTCCGCCATGGCAAAATCCTCCTCCGCTAAGATCTCCTGCAGATAGTCTTTCATTTTTTCAT
>JBJESY010000132.1:0-3424 GCA_051883035.1 Anaerovoracaceae bacterium
ATTCTAAAATTTTAGAATCCGTTTTTTCGTTGAAAAACAGATGGTTTCAGTAAATGCGATGCGTTTACATTCTAAATCTTTAGAATTATTTCGGCTTTAAATAAAACATGACTCCAGAACAGAACCGGGAATTTGTTTAAAATCAGCCATCTGCAGGCTTTGTGAAATAATTGGCACGGGTTTTGCTCTTGTATACGGCGTAAGGAACAGACATGTGTCTGAAAGAGTAAAATTATGGAGGTAAAAAAATTATGTTAGCGTTTTTAGGCTTTCTCACGGTCATCGTGATGCTTGCACTCATCATGACCAAAAAAGCGTCACCGCTGGTTGCACTGATTGCAGTTCCGGTGGTAACAGGAATTATTTCATCTTTTTTCCGTCTGACGGAAGTTGCAGAAGGAGATCCGACGGTTGTGGATGTGATGCAGAACATCAAGAACCTGGGCGGATATATTACCGGATCCAGCGGCATCGGTTCCGTTGCGGCTACCGGCGTAATGTTCATCTTCTCGATTCTGTTCTTTGGGATTTTAACGGACGCCGGAACCTTCCGTCCGATTATCAACAAGGTCATCGGTCTGGTGGGAACCGATCCGGTGAAGATCGCACTGGGTACTGCAGTGCTGGCAGCCATCGTGCATCTGGACGGATCCGGGGCAGTCACCTTCCTGATCTGCGTACCGGCACTGCTGCCGCTGTATGATGCCATCGGCATGCGCAGAGGAACCCTGGCTACCATTGTGGCACTTTCCGCAGGTACCATGAACATCCTGCCTTGGGGTGGTCCGACCATCCGTGCAGCCACAGCCCTGGGCCAGGAAAATGCAACCGAGTTCTTCATGCCGGTAATGCCTGGCTTCATCGCAGGTATGATCTGCGTACTGGTCATCGCGTTCATGCTGGGCAAAGCAGAGAAGAGCCGTCTCGGCACCATTCAGCTGGAGGGCGGCGCAAAATATGTGGAACCGGAACTTACCGATGAAGAAAAGGCCCTTCTCCGGCCAAACCTGTTCTGGGTGAATATTCTTCTGATTGTGCTGGCGATTGTCGCACTGCTGAAATCCGGATTTGCTCCGGCAGTTGTATTCATGATCTTCTATGTACTGGCAACTGTAATCAACTATCCGAACGTAAAAGAGTCCAAGGCAAGAGTGGATGCCCATGCCAAGGCCTGCCTGATGATGTGCTCCGTGTTATTTGCTGCAGGCTGCTTCACCGGTATCATGAAGGGAACCGGAATGATCACCGCTATGGCAGAAACCCTGGTAGCTATCATTCCTGCATCCCTGGGCAAGTTCTTCCCGGTAATCATGGGCGTCATTTCCATGCCGGCATCCCTGCTCTTTGACCCGGACTCTTTCTACTATGGCGTGCTGCCTGTACTGGCGCAGACTGCAGAAGGCCTTGGTGTCAGTGCACTGAGCGTTGGTCGTGCAGCAATCCTGGGTCAGATGACAACCGGTTTCCCGGTATCTCCGCTGACCGCCTCCACCTTCCTGCTGATCGGTCTGGCAGGTGTGGATCTGGGCGAACACCAGAAGAAGACCATTCCTCTGGCATTCCTGGTAACCATCGTAATGCTGGTTGTTTGCATAATTACCGGCGGTATCGATCTGTAAAACAATTTGTATCTGTATGAGTATAGAATAAGAAAGGACGTAACAATCATGAGAAGCATTCGTATCGGCAGTGGTGCCGGATATGCCGGTGACCGTCTGGAACCGTCACTGGAACTGATTGAAAAAGGAAATCTGGACTATATCAGCTATGAGTGCCTGGCAGAACGTACCATCGCCATCGGGCAGCAGGCGAAGCTGAAGGATTCGACGAAGGGATACAACGGGCTGCTGGAACACCGGATGGAAAAGGCTCTGCCGCTGTGCTATGAACACAAAGTAAAGCTGATTACCAACATGGGATCCGCAAACCCGCAGGCAGCAGCAGCCAAATGTGTCGAAATCGCTGAAAAGCACGGCCTGAAGGGTATGAAGATTGCCTGCGTAACCGGAGATGATCTGCTGCCGGTCATCGACAAGTACATGGATACGGAAGTCTGGGAAACCGGAAGACCTCTGCGTGAACTGCCAGGCGAAATCGTATCTGCCAATGCGTACCAGGGTGTGGAAGGGATTCTGAAGGCGCTGGAACAGGGTGCTGACGTTGTCATTACCGGCCGCGTTTCCGACCCGGCCATCTTCATGGCACCGATCATTCATGAATTCGGATGGAGCATGGACGACTGGGATAAGCTGGGAAAAGGCACCATGATCGGCCACCTGCTGGAATGCGGCGGCCAGGTGACCGGCGGCTACTATGCAGAACCGGGCAAGAAGGATGTACCGGGTGTGGGACATCTGGGATTCCCGATTGTTGAAGTATCGGAAGACGGGTCCTTCATCATTACCAAGGTGGAAGGTTCCGGCGGCATGGTGACACCAGACACCTGTGCAGAACAGATCTGCTATGAAATTCATGATCCGACGAAGTACATCACACCGGATGTAGTGGCAAACTTCAAAGAGGTAAAATTCACCCAGATTGCGAAAGATGTCGTCAGAGCAGAAGGTGCAACCGGCGCACCGAAGACAGAAACCTTCAAGTGCTCCATCGGTTATCGTGACTGCTTCATAGGAGATGGTGAAATCTCCTATGGTGGTCCTGGTTGTCTGGAAAGAGGCAAGCTGGCACTGGAAATCCTGAAGGAACGTCTGGAACTGGTGGCACCGGGACAGTTTGATGAAATGAAGTTCGATATCATCGGCTGCAACAGCCTGTACTGGAATCCGGATTTCAAATACAATGAACCAAGCGAAGTCAGAGTCCGCGTGGCAGGAAGAGCAAAGACGAAAGCCATCGCAGACCTGGTACCGAACGAAGTGGAGGCACTTTATACCAACGGACCGGCAGGCGGATGCGGCGCAGTGAAACGAACCCGCGAAATCGTATCTGTCGCATCCATTCTGGTGAGCCGCTATGACGTAAAGCCGGAAGTTGAAGTATTTGAAGTAAAATAGTACAGCGTCGTACAGAAAGGAAGTATAAATATGAAACTTTGGGAAATTGCACATTCTCGTACCGGTGACAAGGGGAACATCTCCAACATTTCTCTGATTGCGTATGATCCGAAGGATTACGAACTCCTGAAAGAAAAAGTGACGCCGGAGAGAGTGAAAGAACATTTTAAAGGGATTGTAAAAGGAGACGTGGTTCGCTACGAACTGCCGAACATCTGCGCACTGAACTTCGTCATGTACGCGGCACTGGGCGGTGGTGTGACCCGCTCCCTGTCCGTAGACATGCACGGAAAGGGCTTAAGTTCCTACCTGCTGGATATGGAAATCCAAAAGCATGACATAAACCACAATTACTATCTTTTTCACTGAAAGCGCCCGAGGGAAAACTTTTCTCCTCGGGCCTTCCTCTT
>JBJESY010000133.1:0-3417 GCA_051883035.1 Anaerovoracaceae bacterium
ATTTCCGCACCGGCAAAGGATAAGGAAACACCGACGTTTGTATTTGGTGTAAATCATCAGAATTATACCACTGACATGCAGGTTGTATCCAATGCATCCTGTACAACCAACTGCCTTGCACCTCTGGCCAAGGTGATTGAAGATAACTGGGGAATCGATCAAGGTCTCATGTCAACAATTCACTCTGCAACTGCAAAGCAGAAGGTAGTAGATGCTCGTTCCATGAAGGACTGGAGAACCGGCAGATCTGTATTCGGAAATATTATTCCGTCCACTACCGGTGCTGCCAAAGCAGTTGGTCTGGTTATCCCGTCTCTGCAGGGTAAAATGACCGGTATTTCTTACAGAGTACCGACTGCAGATGTCTCTGTTATCGACTTGAATGTGGTTCTGAAGAAACCTGCTACATATGAAGAAATCTGTGCCAAAATCAAAGAAGCATCTGAGACACACATGAAGGGTGTGATCGAATATGTGGATGATGAAGTGGTTTCCGGAGACTTTGTAGGAGATCCGTGCACATCAATCTTCGATGCAAGAGAAGGAATTGAGCTGAATGACAGATTCTTCAAGCTCATCGCATTTTATGACAATGAATTTGGTTATTCCAGCAAGATTCTGGAACTGATTAAGCATATGTATGCGGTAGACCACAAATAAGGGTTTATTCAGCAGAATAATTGTCCATACTACAGTTAATAAGCAGAAAGGCAGGGCTTCCCAGCCCTGCCTGCTGATTCTCTGGTGAAGAAAGGAATTTCGTATGAAAAAAACTGTAAAAGACATTAACGTTCAGGGAAAGCGCGTCATTGTCAGATGCGACTTTAATGTACCGATGAAAGAGGGTGTCATCACAGACGACATTCGTATCGTATCTGCACTGCCAACTGTGAAATACCTGATTGAACAGGGGGCAAAAGTGATTCTCATGTCCCATATGGGGCGTCCGGATGGTGAGCCGAACATGAAATATACTTTGAAACCGGTTGCAGACCGCCTGTCGCAGCTTTTGGGCCGGGAGGTTCTGTTCGTAAGTTCTCCTGTTGTTGTGGATGATTCGGTTCGTGCGGCTGCAGAGTCCCTGCAGGATGGACAGGTCATGCTGCTTGAAAATGTACGCTTCCGGAAAGAGGAAACGAAGAACGGAGCGGATTTTGCGAAGGAGCTGGCTTCACTGGCTGAAATTTTCGTAAATGATGCGTTTGGTACTGCACACAGAGCCCACTCGTCTACGGCAGGAATTGCAGACTATCTGCCTGCAGTGTCCGGATTCCTGATTGAAAAAGAAGTGGAATTTCTGGGAAATGCGGTGGAAAATCCAAAACGTCCTTTCCTGGCCATCATGGGTGGTGCCAAGGTAGGTGATAAGATCCCGGTCATTGAGAATCTTCTGAAAAAGGTGGATACTCTGATTATCGGCGGAGGTATGTCCTACACTTTCTTTAAGGCAGAAGGTCTGGAAATCGGGACATCTATCCTTGATGAAGACAGTCTGACACTGGCAGGTGAACTGGTGAAGAAGGCAGAAGCAGCCGGTGTGAAGCTGCTGCTTCCGGTGGATGTGATCTGTGCGGATGCCTTTGCCAATGATGCAAAAACACTGGTTGCAGACAAAGATAAAATCCCTGCAGATATGATGGGACTGGATATCGGACCGAAGACGGTGGAACTTTACAGACAGGCTATCGCAGAGGCAGAGACCATCGTATGGAACGGACCGATGGGCGTGTTTGAAATGGAGAGTTTTTCAGGTGGAACCCGTGCCGTAGCGGAAGCACTGGCAGACAGCAAGGCTGTGACCGTAATCGGCGGCGGCGATTCTGCAGCAGCAGTAGAGCAGTTCGGGCTGGCTGACAAGATGACCCATATTTCCACAGGCGGCGGAGCTTCTCTTGAATTTCTGGAGGGAAAGGTTCTGCCTGGTATCGCAGTAATCGAGGAGAAATAGACTATGAGAATGCCATTGATCGCAGGAAACTGGAAGATGTATAAGACTTCTGCCGAAGCGGCTGCTTTTGCAGAGGAATTCAAGAAACTGTATCATGACACGGATGTGCGCGCAGCAATCTGTGCACCGTATACGCAGCTGGAAACTCTTGTGAAAGCGTTTGCAGGTACCGGCATCGGCGTAGGCGCTCAGAATGTATATTTTGAGAAGGAAGGCGCATTTACAGGAGAAATCTCTGTAGACATGCTGGAGGAAATCGGTGTGGATTACTGTATCGTGGGCCATTCGGAACGCCGGCAGTACTTCAATGAGACAGACCAGTCTGTAAACAGGAAGCTGAAGGCGCTTCTGGAAACGGAGATCTGTCCGATCCTCTGCGTAGGCGAAGTCCTGGAAGAGAGGGAAGCCGGCAGAGAAGCGGAAGTTGTCAGCGGGCAGGTACGGGCAGCACTGGAGGAAATTCCTGCGAACAAGGCAGAAAAAATTGTCATTGCCTATGAACCTGTCTGGGCCATCGGAACCGGAAAGACGGCCACACCGGAGCAGGCAGGGGAAATGTGCGCCTGCATCCGCCAGACTCTGGAGACACTTTATGATGATGTGGTTTCTGACAAGGTAATTATTCAGTATGGCGGCAGCGTGAAACCGGAAAATGCAGCGGACATTATGAATATGGAAGAAATCGATGGTGCACTTGTGGGAGGTGCAAGCCTGGATCCTTTAAAATTTATTGAAATTATCAACTTTTAGCTTGATTTTATGGTAGAAGATATAGTATAATTAACAAGTTATTATAGAGGAGGGACGAGTATGAAGACTTTTTTAATGGTTTTGCTCGCCATTGCCAGCATAATTCTGATCGCCAGCGTACTGCTGCAGTCCGGCAACAGTGCAGGACTGTCCGGTTCTATCGCAGGCGGTGCGGAGCAGCTGTTTGGCAAGAAGAAGAGCAAAGGCTATGAAGCCATTCTGGCGAAAGTCACTGCAATCGGTGCGGTATTGTTTATCGTGCTGTCACTGGTCATCGTGACTTTATTCAACTAAGGATGGACAGCTTTGCTTGACTGACCTGATCCAAAATTATTTAATAATTTTATGCAGATAAGAGGTGCATCGCGATGTGCCTCTTATTCGACGTCTAAAATGTGAGTAGGAGGTAAACTATCATGGAGATTTTAGCTGTCGTTGCTGCTGTCATCGGTCTTGTTGTGGCATTTTGTCTTGCCGCATGGATTAAGAAGACCGAAGAGGGCACTGACAGAATGAAGGAAATTGCCAGCTACATCAGAGAAGGTGCCATGGCATTCCTGAAGAGAGAGTATAAGACAATGATCATCGTAATCGTTGTTTTATTCGTACTGATTGGTATCGGCCTGAAGAGCTGGATTACCGCAATCCTGTACGTATGCGGCGCACTGCTGTCCGTACTGGCAGGTTACTTCGGTATGCAGGTTGCTACCTTGGGTAAT
>JBJESY010000134.1:0-3415 GCA_051883035.1 Anaerovoracaceae bacterium
ATCTTTCTGGTGGTAACGGCCGGATCACTGTTTCTGGATCTGAGCCCGATTCTCTTCGTGGTCGGTGCAGGCATCCTGGGGATCCTGATTCAGATGGCGGGAAGGAGGAAGGCAAAATGACAATCATCCGACTGTTTTATGAATTTCTGAAGATCGGTCTGTTCTCCGTGGGAGGCGGCATGGCAACTCTGCCCTTCCTGTATGAAATGGCAGATAAAACCGGCTGGTTCACCTATGCGCAGATTGCGGACATGCTGGCGGTATCTGAGTCGACTCCGGGACCCATCGGCATTAACATGGCAACTTATGTGGGTTACACCACAGCCGGTATTCCCGGTGCCCTGGCTGCCACCATCGGCATCATCATCCCGGGTATCGCCCTGGTGCTGATCATCACTGCCATACTGGATAAGTTCAGAAATAACGTATATGTGGAAGGAGCCTTCTACGGACTGCGTCCTGCTTCCGTGGGACTGATTACCGCAGCAGGCATTCTGGTGGTGGAAATTTCCCTGATGAATACCGCTCTCTACCAGCAGACCGGCTCCATCGTGGATCTGTTCCAGTGGAAAGCCATCGTCCTGGCTGCACTCCTGCTGGTACTGACCCGGTGGGTGAAGAAAACCAAAGGTCTCCATCCTGTATATTTCATCGTGTTCTCTGCGGTGGTGGGCATCGTGTTCCACTTCGCAGGGGTGTAGAAACCAACATGTAGAAAAAATCCATAGTGATGTCTCTGCGGTAGAATGTAAGTGTGCTCAAATCACAATCACCAAAGGAGTCATTACTATGGATTCTGATGTTCGAGGAGACAAGCGGTCACTGGACGCCTGCTTTGGAAGAACTCTGCAAAGCGGTGAATTTGACCGCTTTTAAATAGTTATGCCTTGACAAACCGTTGGCTTGGGCTTTTGGGTTTTTCCGGTATTGTCATTTTTAATTTACCGCTTTCTACTAAAGGATTAACGATTTGAGACATAACATGATTTTTCGATTTACCCACAAAGGCAACTATTTCAGCTCTGGATCGTGGTGTTGAGCAAAATTCCACAAGAGAGTCTGATACGGGCATTGTTTCTGAAAATAAGCCGTTCTTCATAACCACTTTGAATTCACCGTGAACAACGGAAAATACCGGTGCAGGAAGTCCTGCATTAGAAAATTCGCTGCGCATTGTCGGAATACCAGAATATCTGTTTTCTGTTATTCTCAATAGTTCAAGCATATTTGCAAGAGCCGCATTTCTTGTTTCCGGCCGCACTTTACCCAGGGCATCAATAGTAATTTTTCCGTACAGCCCACCGCTGTTGATGATCTCCATACGGTCACGGTACATCTCTATGCGTATCGGCACATTTTCTGTATGAACGCTATAATCACGATGTACCAATGCATTAAGGATTGCTTCACGAACAGCCTTTATCGGATATTCAGGTTTGTCGGCACGATATCCATTATCATCAATTATTGTTTTTGTACGGCTGTTTTTACGAACAAATTCAACTGCTTCTTCAAGCATATCTGGAATTGCTCCTGTGATACGTTTGTTATCTAAGAAACGCTCACCTTCATTTCCAACCGTACCCTGTTCCGTTCCCGGTAATGATACTGCCGTAATGCAAAGCTGAGGAAAATAACCTTGCGGGTATTTTGAAAAAGTCATCAATCCTGCAAGTGTAGGAACGCCGTCATTCGTGATACCCATAAGTTCTAATATTTCATCTTTTGAAACATTATCCGAAAGGTTTCTGCGTTCACTTTTTACTGCGTTCAGATAAGATTCCATTCTTTTTTCATCAAACATAGTGAGTTTGGCGTTATCAACTTTTCGAATATCGTCGCGTGTTCTCTTTCGGAATGCTTCATAGCTATAAATTTCATATTCACTCATTGGCTCGTGTGACTCCCCGACTCGAACATAAGAGCCTTTAATTCGTCCTACGCCTCTGTAAAAAACCGGGCGTTCAGAAATGTCTGCACCCGGTATCTCGGCAGACACAACTACCTTTCCGTCGATTTCACAAACAGTAAACAGTGCTCGGACAGAAGGTTCCATCTGCTTACATTGCTCCGTTACTTTCTTTTGAAGGTCTTGCGCATCGTATACACCTTTAATTGCATAGTTATCAGATTCGTCAATTCCGAAAATAATAATTCCACCGTCATCTTGATTTGAGAATGACGAAAGGGTATCGAATAATCTTGTGGGACAGCCTTGCACAGCTGCTTTTAATTCAATTGTCTGTGTTTCTGATTTCAAGGTTCTTATATCTAAAACAATTTTCTTCAGAGCTTCTGTTTGCATTCACACACCCTCCTTAAATATACTGAAGTTATTATAGACTATTCTAACATAAAAATCAAGAATTAACTGAAATCGTGATGGAATTAACGATAAAATTAAAAGATTAACGATTCCGTTAATTCAAATCGTTGATTCATTACGGCTTCAGAGCAATCATTGTGAACTGTTTCCTGTATTGTTCTAAAAGAAGTGACGGAACGTCACGGCTATACATAAACTACATTGACATTATCACGGCAAACCGTTATAATGCAGTGCAGAAACCGTCTATAAAATCGCGAAAGCCTTGGATATCACCATGGAAGATTTGCTTGAATGCAGTTCTACAGATGGTATTCGAGTGCAGGAATTGCGCACCAACTTGATGCACGATTGAAGAAATTGAAGCGGAGTTAAATGAGAACAGCCTGGAAAGCTGACGTTGTAAAGGGGGAGAACAGAAAACATGGAAAAAGGACAGATCCTGGAATTAAAAATAGAAGACATGTCAGCCGAAGGCCAGGGCATCGGCAAGGCAGACGGATTCACCGTATTCGTGAAGGATGCGGTGGTAGGCGACGTGGTGAAGGCCGAACTGACGAAGGTGAAAAAGCATTACGGCTTCGGCCGCCTGACAGAGATCAAAGAGCCATCGGAAAGCCGCATGGAGCCGCTGTGCCCTTACAGCAGTCAGTGCGGCGGCTGCACCTACAGTAGTCTGGACTACGATGCCCAGCTGGCCCTGAAGGAAAAACAGGTCACCGACAAGCTGACCCGGCTGGGCGGACTGGAAAACCCGGTCATCCGTCCTATCATCGGCATGGAGGATGAGCCCTTCCGCTACCGGAACAAAGCCAGCATGCCCGTCAGCACCGGCGGTCTGATCACGAAAAAAGGCGGCATCGTCACCCCGGTCCATGAGCCGCGAATCGGATTTTATCAGGCCAAGAGCCACGATGTGGTTGACGTCAGCGACTGCCTGCTTCAGTCAGAGCCCGCTATGGCCGCCGCCCAGGCCCTCCGCCAGTTCATGGAGGAAGACCACATCACATCCTATGATCCGCGATGGGAAAAGGGCCTCATGCGCCATCTCATCGTGCGCACCGCCGCCGGCACCGGACAGGTCATGGT
>JBJESY010000135.1:0-3383 GCA_051883035.1 Anaerovoracaceae bacterium
AGACTCTGCCATGGAGACTGGGTGACGGCATGGAAGTGGTTGTTCGCGGATATATCAACGTGTTCAAGAAAGGCGGAACCTACACCTTTTTTATCCGCAGCCTGGAGATATCCGGCGACGGAAACCTGGCCGCCGCATTTCAGCTGCTGAAGGACAAGCTGCAGACGGAAGGTGTATTCGATGCAGCCCATAAGAAACCCATCCCTGTCTATCCGAAAAAGGTGGGTATTGTTACATCAGAAACCGGTGCTGCCGTGCGGGATATTCTGAAAATCATTCAGCACCGAACGAAAATGACCGATGTGATTGTATTTCCGGTTCTGGTGCAGGGGGAAGGCGCAGCAGCAGATATTTCTTCCATGCTTGATTTTATCAATGAAAATTATACAGATATCGATACACTGATTGTTGGCCGCGGCGGCGGTTCCCTGGAAGATCTTTGGGCTTTCAATGAGGAACCGGTTGCTCGTGCCATTTATCGCAGCAGAATCCCGATCATTTCCGCCGTAGGACATGAGACGGATTTTACCATTGCGGATTTCGCAGCAGATAAACGGGCGGAAACACCTACAGCAGCCGCAGAAATGGCAGTTCCCGATGATGAGAAACTAAATGAAAAGCTCCAGTGGCACAGACAGAATCTGCTGCTTCAACTGGAGAACAAGGTACAGTATCAGAGACTCCGGGCAGACCGATTCAGGCTGGATTTGCAGGTTTTGCTCAGGCAGCGTCTCGACGTATATCGACATCAACTGGAAAATAAAAAATTGCTGCTGGAGGAAAATTCGCCGAAGAGACTGCTTGCCAGAGGATATGCAGTGGTGGAAACGGAAGACGGACGGATGATCGTTTCCGTTTCTGATCTGCAGGAAGGCAGGGATTACCGAATTCGCCTGCAGGACGGCGATGTCCTGCTGACGGCAGGAAATATCCGAAGGGAGAACAAGGAATGAATATGAGCTTTGAAGATGCGATGAAACAGCTGGAAGCATTCTCGGAAAAAATCCGGAACGGAAATACATCTCTGGAAGAAGCCATGGAATGCTATGAAGCAGGAATCCGCTGTTACGAACAGTGTGACGCCATGCTGAAAAATGCGGAACAGAAAATAGAAGTTATATCAAGATAGAGCCGGAAAGCAAGAGGTAGAAGTATGGACAGAACATATGACGAGTATAAGAACCTGGTGGACGAGCATCTGCTGGACTTTTTACCGAATGTGGATAATAAAAGCATTTCACTTTACGAATCCATGAAGTACAGCCTCACGGCAGGAGGCAAACGGCTGCGGCCTGTGCTGCTGCTGGCTGCCTGTGAGTTTGCAGGCGGAGATGTATATGAAGCGATGCCGTATGCCTGTGCAATGGAGTACATACATACCTATTCACTGATTCACGATGATCTTCCCGCAATGGATAATGATGACCTGCGGCGTGGACTTCCGACAAATCATAAGGTGTATGGGGAAGCTCTTGCGATTTTGGCCGGAGATGGTCTGCTGACTTCTGCATTTGAGGCAATCAATAAGGATATGATGCTCTATTTCGATGAGCCGGAAAAGATGACACGGCGTATCAAAGCAGCATATGAAATCGCCAAGGGCGCCGGCTGCCGCGGTATGGTTGCAGGGCAGGTTTCTGATATTGAAGGGGAAAACATGCAGTATTCCAATGAGATGCTGGAATATATCCATATCAATAAAACCGGTGCACTGATCAAGTCTGCAGTCCGTGCCGGTCTTTATCTGGGAAATCCAACCGGCCAGATGCTCTCCGATCTGGAAAAGTATTCTGAGAACCTGGGGCTGGCTTACCAGATTGCGGATGATATTCTTGATGTAGTCGGAAACCCGGAGGAACTTGGAAAGGCCACGGGTTCCGATCAGAAAAAACATAAGAACACCTATACTTCCATCAACGGCATGGAGGCTTCTGTAAACCGTCTGAAGGAACTGACGGATAATGCGGTGGAAGCACTGGCTCCATATTATGATAATGCAGAGTTCTTCCGCAATCTTGTACTGGAGCTTGCAGAAAGAAAGAAATAAACAAAGGAAAACATTTTGTAATGAAGAAACTTTCAGAATATCAATTTCCTGCAGATCTGAAGAAGATGTCACTTCACGAAACAGAACTACTTGCCTGTGAGATTCGGGACTTTCTGATTGAAAAGGTTTCCGAAACGGGGGGACATCTTGCTTCCAATCTTGGGGTGGTGGAACTGACGCTCGCCATTCACCGTGTCTTTGACAGCCCGCAGGATAAAATCATATGGGATGTAGGGCACCAGTCCTACGTGCATAAAATCCTCACGGGACGTGCTGACCAGTTTGACAGCCTTCGCATGTACGGCGGACTCAGTGGTTTTCCAAAGGCTTATGAAAGCGAACATGATGTCTATGATACCGGGCACAGCAGCGTCTCGATTTCTGTGGCTGCAGGCATGGCAGCCGCAAGAGATCTGAAAAAAGAAGACTACGAAGTCATTGCAGTCATCGGCGATGGCTCCCTGACCGGTGGCCTGGCATATGAAGGGCTGAATAATATCGGTGCATCCAAATCCAAAGTGATCGTTATTTTAAACGATAACGGTATGTCTATTTCTCCGAATATCGGCGGGATCTCACAGCATTTGGGCAAACTGAGAACTTCCAAAGGATATCTGGGTGCAAAACGTTTTATTAAAGACCGGATTGCCACCATACCAAATATCGGTCAGAGCATCGCGTCCGGACTGGCAGATTTCAAGAATGATCTGAAGTATTCCATGCTGAATGCAGGCGGTGTTCTGTTTGAAGAACTGGGATTTACTTATTTCGGCCCGGTAGACGGTCATGATCTGGAATCACTGACAGACGTGCTGAACCGTGCCAGAGGTCTGGATGAACCGGTACTTGTGCACGTCATCACGAAAAAAGGGCGAGGATACAGGAATGCAGAAAAGGAGCCCGGGAAATTCCACGGAATCGGTCCTTTCGATCCTACCACCGGAAAAGTGAAAAATCCAGGAAAGAATCCGACTTTCTCTTCTTTGATGGGCAGATTTGCCTGCGAGATGGCAGAAAAGGACAGCCGCATCGTGGCGATTTCTGCGGCCATGTGCGATGCTACAGGTCTCGGGCCTTTCTCACAGAAGTTTCCGGAACGCTTTTTCGATGTAGGAATTGCAGAAGAACACGCAGTCACTTTTGCTGCCGGCATGGCGAAATGCGGAATGCGGCCGCTTGTAGCAATCTATTCGTCCTTCCTGCAGAGAGCCTATGACCAACTGCTGGAAGATATCTGCCTGCAGAAACTGCCTGTTGTGTTTCTGGGAGACCGTGCCGGCTGTGTGGGCGCAGATGGGGAAACCCATCACGGCATGTTTGATTTATCCTATCTCAG
>JBJESY010000136.1:0-3375 GCA_051883035.1 Anaerovoracaceae bacterium
TACACTTCTTTATAGACGCCGTCCTCCAGGTCCTTATCAATCATCGTGTGTATAAAATTGGTGGTCATCTCCATGTCTGACATAACAATCCTCCAAAAAAATAGTCATATTTCCAAAAATGTCTTATGGATTAGTATAGCACAAACAGCCGGCAGTATACAAGAGCCCGCCGTGAGAAAAAAGCCGGGTCAGCGGGTTTTGTCGGTAAACTTTCTGCCCTTGATCCTGCAGATCTGCTCCTGACAGTTTGCACAGGTCAGGGTAGCGTTGGACCCCTCCCAAAACCGCTCCGGATGCTTCAGCAGCGTGATCTCCCACCGGAGCATCACCACGATGCTGGTGAAAAACAGGCTCCAGGTGAAAAAATTCCGGATGAACAAAAGCGGCGTGAACATCATGAAGTGGCCCCAGTTGAAAATCCGGCAGTTGACGCAGCATTTGTTCTTGATAAAGAACTGCTGGAACGGGCACCAGATGACCACGCAGATCAGGTCGCATACATAATAGAACACCGACAGCAGGATCAGCTCCCGGAAGCCGATGAGATTCCAGACATACAGGGCGCCGAAAACCGCATTGACCGAAAGCCATGCCAGCAGCACCCAGATGGCGGAAATGTTGTTTTTCTGCACATACCGGTACATCTCCAGCGCATCATAGCCCTCCACCGGCTGATAGTAGTCCGCGAATTCCTTTTTGCTGCCCATGGTCAGGCTCCAGTTGGAAGGCATCATGTGCAGAATCATGCCTGCCATGAGAAGCGCCCAAACGCCCAGAAGGCCCCAGCCCCCTGTCGGCATGGCATGTCCCGGCCGGATCTCCGCAGAATAAATCAGATCGAAGTATTGCGGCCGCCTCAGATACGCCCACACCACCAGCCCCAGCACCAGGATCCGAAAGACCAGCTTTCCCACATAGACATGCAGCATCCTGCCTTTTTCCAGTTTCATCTCGTCAGACTTCCTTTCCGGTCACGTATTTTTTCAGCCCCGCAAAATCCGCACGGTCCAGGGACAGCGGGAAGCCGCCTCCGGCAAGGGTCGCAAGGTCATGGGCGTCGGATGCCTGAATCAGCTTCAGACCATCCGGCAGACCTTCCGGTTTTTCATAACGGATTTCGGCTGCCGGTACATCCAGTTCCTCCGGCCAGGTTCCCAGCATGGCAAACAGACCGTTGGCATCCCGGTCCACGTGGGCCGGCCAGCAAAGCCCTCCATACGCCGCAACCACCTGGGGCAGATCCATGATGGAAATGTCGCAGCCGGTCAGCAGCAGCTTCGGTTCCGTTTCACGGCTCCCGTCGGGATGAATAATCACCTGCTCGCCGAAGATCTTCGGCCGGTTGGCAATCATCGGAATATGATCATACAGCATGGTATCAAATGACATGGCCTGCTCCAGATCCGGGAAGAGGCAGACGCAGTGAATGTCCTCTGAAGTATTTACCTCGATACCGGGAATGAATCCAATCCCGTAGCTTTCCGCTGCCCGGGCGGCTGCCGGACAGTTTCTGGCTGAATTGTGATCCGTCAGGGCAATCAGTTCGATGCCGCTGACTTTGGCCATTCCCACCAGATCAAAGGGATCCATTTCCTCGCTTCCGCAGGGGGACAGGCAGGAATGGATATGCAGATCTGTCTTTATCATAGTTTCTGATGGATCAGGCTGGCAGTTTCAAACACGGGCAGGCTGCTTTTCAGCAGGGTTACCTTTCCTTTCGCCGCATCCACTGCATCCTGGTCGAAATCATAGCCTTCGGCAATGACGACGCAGGCCACATCGGTCAGTGAAGCCACTGCGATCACGTTCTTATTTCCCATGACTGTAACCCAGACGCTGTCTTCCGGTGCTCTCGCCATAGCAATGGAGAGCATATCACAGCAGAAAACCCTGTCCGCCTGCCGGTCCTCTTCCAGCTGTACGGTTTCCAGCTCTGTCAGCTTCGCAATTTCATGTACCGTCAACCTTCCGTCCCCTTTCCTTCAGATTCCTTCCCTTCCTCTTTACTCTGCTCTTCCTTTTCTTCCAGGAGTTTTTCCAGTTTTTCTCTCAGCAGGAATACACACTGTTCCTCTTTCCCGTAACCGTTGATGATATCTTCGGCCAGTGCGCGGCATGTCGGTGCGCCGCAGGCGCCGCAGTCTTTACCGCTGAGCCGTTTTACCTGTTCCTCAATCCGTGCCAGCTTTTCCATAGCCCGGCCCATATCGCTGTCCAGCAGCATATATGGTTCATAGGTAATAGGAAAATCCTCCTTCATGATTTCATCATCCGGCGTGCCATCCAGCTTCCTGGTCGGCGTAACGGTATTCATGATGTGCACCAGCCTTGATTTGGCAATATAGGTGTTCTCTACGGTCAGAGCGCCGCCCACACAGCCGCCGATGCACCCGTTCAGTTCGATGAACTGGGCCTGGTGAATCCGATCATCTTCCAGTGCTTCCAGCACAGAAATCACATTTTCAATTCCGTCGGCTGCCAGATTGCAAAGTGCCTGGCTGGCCAGTGCTTCACCGCCGGACTTGGCCCAGCTGACACCGGTTGCACTGGAGAATGCCAGAATTTCCGGCTCCGTGATATCTTTCAGCTTCGGCTGCAGCACAGGGTACAGTTCCGACATGGAAACTACCCCATCCACATAGCTTTCGTATTCACCCAGCGGCATCTTGGTGCTGGTGGACTTGGCCGGACAAGGTGAGATGAAAATGCATCCAATCTTTTCCTTCGGCAGCCCCGTTTTCTCCATGGCGATCTTCTTCGCCCAACGTGCGGAGACATCCATCGGTGTCCGGTACTGCAAAAGATGCGGCAGCAGAGACGGAAATCTGGTCCGGATAATCCGGACCACTGCCGGACAGGCACAGCTGATGACCGGCAGCTCAACCCGCTCGTAATTCAGATCCATCATGGTGGCGCGGGATACAGCTTCCGCACCGGCCGATACCTCGAACACTTCATCAAATCCTATTTTTTTCAGCGCCGTCAGCAGTACATTCCGGTCGCGAAGTCCCGAAAACTGTGCATAAAAAGACGGCGCAGGAAGTGCAATTGTATATTCAAACTTGTGAATGATATCCAGGGAATCCACCACCGCTTTCTTCGCATGGTGCGGACAGACTCGGATACATTCGCCGCAGTCGATACATCGCTGCGATATGATAATCGCCTTGCCGCCCCGTACACGGATGGCCTCCGTCGGGCAGCGCTTGACACAGGTGGTGCAGCCGCAGCATTTGTCCTTATCCAGCTTTACAGAATGTGTAAAGTTACTCATGGTCGCATCCCTCCCTATCTTGTAAAAAACTTCAGGGTCAGCGTCGTTCCCACACCAACGGTTGTCTTGATGTCCAGAACGTCCGCATATTTTTTAATATT
>JBJESY010000137.1:0-3338 GCA_051883035.1 Anaerovoracaceae bacterium
GATGATGCTGTGGGAATCGCTGAAATCCCGCTCATTTCCCGTATCCAGATAAATGCTGCCTGAAGCCAGATAGTTCCCGTAATAGGTCTTATCCAGATAGTAGTAATTATTTTCTCCCTGCAGAAGCGGGTAGCTCACCACAGTATCATCCATATAGATCCAGCCGATGATGTCCTCATTGATGGTCAGAAGCTCTGAAAAATCCACCGAAATCGGCGGCCCTTCCGCTCCTTCGTCACCATTGAGCTTTTTCCACGTATTCTGACTGGTATACTGGCTTGCTGCGGAGTCATAAAAATCCTCCTCTTGCTTATATTCCAGCCGGATACCGATCAGCTTCACAAGGGAAAAAACAAATACTGCCAGGCAGATCAGCATCAGAACCCGGTTAAGCTTTCTCATTTCAGGTTCCACATGGTTTCTGCACGATCCTGGGATCTCTTCAGGTGGAAGGATACTGCGGCCACAGCTCTTTCCCGGTCCCGCGCCTTAATCGCTTCCATGATCTCCCGGTGCTCCACCAGAATCGCATCCAGATAGGTATCATCATAAAAGACAGATTTCCTGGTCTTATCGATGTAGTCCTTATAGGACCGGAGTACCTGTGCCATGAACCGGCTTCTGGTGGAAGTATAGATTACATCATGGAATGATGTGTTCAGCTCCAGGACTTTTTTGCTGTCCTTTTTCTTTGCATAAAATTCCATCAGATCCCACTGTTCTTCCAGCTCGGCAAGCTCCTCCTCCGTGATCCGCTGCACGGCACGTTCCACCGCCAGCTGCTCCAGGGCCGTGCGGACTGCGTAGATATCATCCACATCCTGCTGCGTAAAGCCCTTGGCGAAACATCCCCGGTTCGGCACATAATCAATCAACCCTTCGTTTTCCAGCTGCTTGAAGGCATCCCGAATCGGTGTGCGGCTCACCTTCAGCTCCGAGGCAATCTGATTTTCTTTAATCTTCTCGCCGATTTCATATTCCCCTTTCAGAATTCGATCACGCACGATGTCGGCGATCTCGTCTGTCAGTGAAAAGGAACTGGAAAACTCTTTTTTTTCTGCCATGATTTTTTCTTCTCCTTATGGTGCATCCTGTATCATTTTTTCTGCAGTACACTGCATACTTATTCTACCATTACAGGATATGATTTTCAAGCACCTGATTGTCAAAGTCGAAGTTTTCAATCTGCAGATAATATTCCGCGGAATCCACCAGTGCTTTCAT
Source organism: Anaerovoracaceae bacterium (assembly GCA_051883035.1). Taxonomy (GTDB): domain Bacteria; phylum Bacillota; class Clostridia; order Peptostreptococcales; family Anaerovoracaceae; genus RGIG7179. The sequence goes on from JBJESY010000137.1 coordinate 1,225, forward strand.
CGGACAAAGACCGATGACCTCCGTTCCGATGACCTGTACGCCGTATCTGGCGGCTTCCGCTTTCACCAGTTCGGTAACCCGATAGAGCGGCGTTACGCGGAAATCCGTCATGTTGATGGAAACCTGAGCGATATTTCTGTCTTCCAGCATGAAGCCCATGGCCTTCACGCACTTCAGACCGCCGTCTTTTTCCCGGATGATTTTCGCAATCTTGCTGGCGATGGTCACATCCGATGTATTCAGGTTCAGGTTATATGCCACCAGAGGCGGTCTGGCACCCACTGCAACCACGCCGCCAGTCGGATGAATCCGTCTGCCGCCGAAGTCCGGTTCCCATTCCTCCTGCTGGACTTTTTCTGCCATACCCTCAAACTGGCCCTTCCGGATGGTTGCCAGATTCTTTCGGTTTGGCTGGCTGGCAGAAAGTTCATACAGGAATACCGGAAGATCCGCTTCCTCGGCGATTCTCTTTCCGACGACCTGTGACAAGGCAATGCATTCCTCATTGGTAGCATCCTTGATCGGCACGAACGGCATTACGTCCACACAGCCCATTCTCGGGTGTTCACCCTCATGCTTCGTCAGATCGATGAGCTCCACGGCCTTCTTCGCCAGCTTTACACTGGCTTCCTCGACACCTTTCGCATCGCCGATATATGTAATGACGGTACGGTTGTGGTTCGGGTCAGATGAATAGTTCAGCAGGGTGCAGCCCGGCGTGGTCCGGATCTGGTCTACACAGGCCTCAATGACCTCCTGGTTTCTTCCTTCCGATATATTTGGAATGCTTTCAATAATCTGTGCCATGATATCCTCCTCAGATTTTCTCTTTTTCTTACAGCATCGCGCTGACTTCTGCATAAATTCTTGCAGCGGTGGCTTCTCCTTCGATAATCCGCTTCCGCCCGGTCATGAACTCCTCTTTTTTCGCTTCATCTTTCACGCCCGGCAGATTGATCAGCACGTTGAGCCATGCGCCCTTCAGTCCGGTCAGCAGGTTCAGTGCCGCTACGCCCAGGTCGGATGCTGCGTTGGGGTTGGACTTTCCTACGATTTTCTCTGCGATTTTCAGACCTTCTGCACAAAGCATCAGTGTCTCAAACGGTACTTCGGTTGCTGTCAGGGTCGCTTCAGCAATGGCCTTGCTTCTGGCCGCTTTCTCTTCGTCGGTTCCCTTCGGCAGCTTGAAGGCATCGGATACCAGATTAAAGGCTTCCGTATCCTTGTCGACAGCTGCAGACAGCTTTCCGTACAGCTCCAGCGCTTCGTCTCTTGCTGCAATACACACCTTCTCATACTCTGCATACTTTTCCCGGCCGATGGTCAGATCTGCCACCATGGCAACCAGGCTGATTCCCTGTGCTGCAGCCAGGGCGCTGGCGGATCCGCCGCCCGGTGCCGGTGCGTTGGATTTCAGTACCTCGAGATATTCACTTACCTTCATGTCTACTAATTTCATTTTTTTATACCAGAATTCCTTTCTTAATGGTCTGTAATGCCAGATTGGAGCCAAACCGATAGCAGAGCATCTCCATATTCGGCGCGTCCCAGATGACCAGGTCTGCCTGCTTTCCTTCCTCCAGAGTTCCCACCAGATGGCCGCGGCCGATGGCACAGGCCGGATTGATGGTCACTGCAGTCAGAATTTCTTCCGGTGTCATCCGATACTTCAGATAGCCCAGATTCATGACAAACTGCAGATTCAGGGATGGACAGGAACCAGGATTGAAATCGGAGGCCATGGCCACCGGAATCCCCAGCTCGATCATCCGACGTGCCGGTGCGAAGCTGGCTCCCAGATAGAAGGAGGTTGCCGGCAGACACATGGCGGTCACGCCGCCCTTTGCCAGTGCAGCCAGTCCCTCTTCATCGATGGAAATCAGGTGTTCACAGCTTACTGCACCCAGCTGTCCGGCAAGCTGGGATCCGCCGATGGCTTCGATCTCGTCGGCATGAACCTTCAGCCCGAAGCCGTGCGCTCTGGCACACTCCAGATATCTGCGGCTCTGCTCCACATTGAATACGGAATCCTCTGTGAACACGTCACAGAATTCCGCTAATTTATGCTCCTTCACATAAGGTATCACAGTTTCGCAGAGCATGTCAATAAAGGC
>JBJESY010000138.1:0-3326 GCA_051883035.1 Anaerovoracaceae bacterium
GTCATACGGACACCAGCTTTCCCCGGAGTATACGGTGGATACGGTGTTTCTCGGGGGCGGCACTCCGAGCATTCTGCCGTCCCACCTGACAAAATCCATCCTCTCGTCGGTTTTCGATGCATTTGATGTTTCGGCGGATGCGGAGGTTTCCATGGAATGCAATCCGGCGACCCTGACGGAAGAAAAGCTGGGCGTGTACCGGGAAGCGGGGATCAACCGGCTGAGCCTAGGGGTACAGTCCATGAATGACGGATTGCTGCAGGTGATGGGCAGAGCCCACAGCCGGCAGGACGTGGTGGAAACGGTACAGCTGGCCAGGAAGGCCGGGTTTGATAATCTGAATCTGGATCTCATGTTCGGGATTCCCGGACAGAGCAGAAAGATGTGGGAAGAAACGGTGCGGACGGTATTCGCCATGAATCCGGAGCACCTTTCCTTTTACAGTCTGGAACTGGCCGAGGGAACGCCATTTTACCGCCAGGTGGCCCGGGGCACACTGGAGCCAACACCTCAGGAGGAAGACCGGAAGATGTATCACTTTCTGCTGCGAGAGCTGCAGGAAAGAGGCTACGACCATTATGAAATCTCCAACAGTGCGCAGCCGGGATACCGGTGCCGCCACAACCTGAAATACTGGGATCTGTCCGACTATCTGGGACTGGGCGCATCGGCCCATTCCTTTCTGCAGGGAAGAAGGTTTGCGTCGGTATCCGACGCCCGGGCCTACGTGCAGGCCGTGGAGAACGGCGAAAGCCCCATCAGCTGGCAGCATGAAAACTCCCGGCAGGACAGCATCACCGACTACACCTTCACCGCTCTGCGGCGGAGAGAAGGCATCGGGAAGACGGATTTTGCGAAGAGATTCGGCGAAGCGTTCTGGAATGTGTTTGCGGGACGGGAGGAGGAATTCCGGCAGTTCGCCCAAAGGGGAGAGGCCGAGGAGGACGAGGCCGGCATTCGGATCACAGAAGCGGGAATGGACGTTGCAAACCGCATCATAGAGATATTTTTATGAGAAATTGAGGAGGGAACAGTATGGGTAAGTACATGATGGCGCTGGATCAGGGCACCACAAGCTCGAGATGTATCATTTATAATAAGAAGGGCGAGATGGTCAGCGTGGCCCAGAAGGAATTCACGCAGATTTATCCGGGCGACGGCTGGGTGGAGCATGACGCCATGGAAATCTGGTCCACCCAGATGGGTGTGGCCCAGGAAGCGCTGCTGAAAATCGACTGTACCTATGCGGATATCGAAGCCATCGGCATCACCAACCAGCGGGAAACTACGGTGGTCTGGGATAAGGAAACGGGCATGCCGGTCTATAACGCCATCGTGTGGCAGTGCCGGCGGACGGCAGAGTTTTGCGATGAGCTGAAGGCCAGAGGCTGCGAGGAAATGGTCCGGGAAAAGACCGGGCTGCTGATCGACGCCTATTTCAGCGGCACCAAGCTCCGCTGGATTCTGGAAAACGTGCCGGGAGCCAGGGAAAAAGCAGAGGCAGGACAGCTGCTGTTCGGTACCATCGAAACCTGGCTCATCTGGAAGCTGACCGGGGGCAAGGTTCATGTGACGGACTATTCCAACGCTTCCCGGACCATGATGTTCAACATCAATACCCTGGACTGGGACGATGAGCTGCTGCAGCTGCTGGATATTCCGCGGTGCATGCTGCCGGAGCCGAAACCGTCCAGCTGCATTTACGGGGAGACGGTGGAGACCATTTTCGGCGGACCGATTCGGATTGCCGGGGCGGCAGGGGACCAGCAGGCGGCTCTGTTCGGGCAGACTTGTTTTCAGGCGGGAGAAGCCAAGAATACCTACGGCACCGGTGCGTTTTTGCTGATCAATACGGGAGAAAAGCCGGTCTTTTCCAAGAACGGTCTGGTGACCACCATCGCCTGGGGCCTGGACGGAAAGGTCAATTATGCCCTGGAAGGGTCGGTCTTCGTCTGCGGTGCGGTGATTCAGTGGCTCAGAGACGAGCTGGACATTCTGGAAAATGCGGCCCAGTCGGAGGCCATGGCCACTGCAGTGGATGACACCTGCGGTGTGTATGTGGTGCCGGCTTTCGTGGGAATGGGTGCGCCGTACTGGGATCCGTATGCCCGCGGCGCGGTACTGGGCATTACCCGGGGCGCCAATAAGAATCATCTGGTTCGTGCGGCGGTGGAATCCATGGCGTACCAGACAGGGGATCTGATCCGTGCCATGGTGGAGGATCTGGGAGAACCACTGGTGGCACTGAAGGTGGACGGCGGCGCATCGGCCAACAATTTCCTCATGCAGTTCCAGTCTGACATTCTGGACTGCAAGGTGATGCGGCCGCAGTGTATCGAGACCACGTCCCTGGGTGCTGCGTATCTGGCGGGCCTGGCCACCGGCTACTGGAAGAGCAAGGAAGACGTCATAGAGAACTGGCAGATCGACCGAACCTTCACGCCGGAAATGGACGAGGCCGAGCGCACAAGCCTGCTGGACGGATGGAAAAAAGCGGTGGGGGCCGTCCGGGGCTGGGCGAAATAGACGGACGACCGAAACGCCCGGGCAGACCGGAATTCCCCGGCAGGCAGGAATCGCCGAAATCGGCCGGGAGTGCCGGGCCGCAGCCGGAAGCGCCGGTCCGCAGCCGGAAAAATCAAAAAGAGTAGAAATGTATGAGTGAGATCAAACAAAGAGATTACATGTTTGATACCTTCCGGGGGCTTCTGATGTGGTCCATCCCTATATCCCACTTTACGCGGGTGGCGGGCCACTTTTCACAAGGCTCCCTCAGCGGTATCATTTACATAACCATTAACGTATTCGTGATGCAGGCTTTCGTATTCCTGTCCGGGTACTTTTCCAAGAAACCGGACCGGGCACGGGAAACGGCATTCCACACATTCCTGTGGCCGTATCTGCTCTGCATCCCGTTTTTCTATTGTGTGCGCCATATCATCTGGGGCAACGCCCACCTGTATCTGGACCTGCCGCCATTCGCACTGTGGTACCTGTTTGCGCTGTTCTTCTACCGGTTTTTCCTGAAGGACTATATCAAGATACCGTACGTGTTCGAAATCAGCATGCTGGTCTACCTGTTTGCAGGGCAGGTGCCGTTTTTCAGCGATACCTGGGCCCTGGGCCGGATGGTCAGCTACTTCCCGTTCTTCCTGCTGGGCTACTACTGCGACAAGGACACCCTGAAGCGGATCCGGTCCCTGAAAAAAGCGCATTGCTGGATTCTGGGCATCGTGCTGATGGCGTGCTCCTGCATTCTCGCTTTCTGCGTGAAGGACCTGAAGGTGGGATTCTATCTGCTGAAAAGCCCGGCCTGCGAGCTGGGC
>JBJESY010000139.1:0-3313 GCA_051883035.1 Anaerovoracaceae bacterium
GCCGCAGCTTGTTCTCTCCGGCTACGAAGGCGTTTTCATAGGCATCGATGGTTTCCTCAATGGCCAGATCGCCGATGGCATGGGTCACCACCTGCACGCCGTATTTCTTTGCAACGCTGCAGTACCGGTCCATCTCCTCCGGCGTGATGCAGCTGACGCCGTGGTTGTCCGGATCGCCCACATAGCCATTTTTCATCATGGCAGTCCGGGCTCCCAGGCTGCCGTCCATATACAGCTTCAGCGGCCCCAGGGTCAGCCAGGATCCGTCTCCGTAGCCGCCTCGGCTGCCTTCACCCTTCGTCAGATAGTCTTCGAATTCCTCCGGGCTGTCAAACAGCGTCTGATGGCGGAACCGAACCAAAGCCTCTCCCCGCTCATAAAGCTGGCTGTAGGTTTCAAAGGCGCCGTCTCCCTTGCATTCCGGATAACCCACATCATTGCACTGGACCGATGTCAGCCCGTGGGAAACGGCATATTCCATGCCGGCCAGGATGGCAGCCTGCCGTTCCTCCATGGTCGGTCCCGGAATCAGGGCATTCACCACGTGACAGGCATTTTCCGTAAAGATACCGCTTGGGAATCCATCCTCCTCCAGACGGACCTCTCCCCCCGGAATCTCCGGAATCTCCCGGTCAAATCCCAGCATTTCAATGGCTTTCGTATTGGCCGTCAACATATGGCCGCAGATGCGTTCCATGATCACAGGAATCTCCGTACTGATGCGGTCCAGATCATGACGCGTCAGCATACGCTTTTCTCCCTCTGTGAAATTGTCCTGGTTCCATCCGACGGAATGCATGCCGTTTTTTACCCGTTCCGGATGCTCTTTTATAAAAGTGCGGCACCGCTGTACCAGTTCTTCGATGGACCTCACATCATCTGTCTTCACCTTATACAGGCTTCTGCCGAACATCAGCAGGTGCATATGAGAGTCATTGAGGCCCGGCAGCATGGTCCGTCCGCCGCAGTCCGCCTTTTCATAAGGCAGACCGTCTGCGTCTGCCGCAGCCAGTACCTCTTCATTGGTGCCCACCGCACGGATGATACCGTCTTCAGTCAGGACCGCCTGTGCGTAAACACCTTTCTCCACATAAACCTTCGCATTGAAAAATACTTTCTTCATTCTGTGAATTCCTTTCTTATTTCAGGATGCTGTCAATATATTTCAGGTATAGATCCGGCAGCACGTCGAAGTTGTAGTGCTTATGCAGCCGTTCCGTATATTTGTGAAGATCCTTTCCATAGGCACCCAGCACCAGTGCCGGTACTTTGAACTTCTTCATTTCCTCACCCGGGAAGTTGTAGAACAGGTTCACACCTACCAGGTTCTCGAACAGTCCGTCGAAGTTCACACCATCTGCCAGCCAGGTGTAGCACAGGTCGGAAATGCCGTAATACTCGCTGGTGGCCAGCTTTTCTCCATGCTTTTCCGCTGCATAGGCAATCACTTCATCGATGGACTTCAGCATTTTTTTCGTGTCCGCATCCTCCGGATCGATGTTCACATCCGGGTAGTATGGCGGGATGATGGAGACGATGATCATCGGATTCTTTTCATCCTGCATCTCATACAGCCGCTTTACGATTTTCACGCAGGCATCCTGCATCTCCGGATTGACCGTCATCAGTTCCTGTGCGTAGGATTTCAGATATTCGTTCAGATCCCCGTCATAGTTTTTCGCTGCTGCCTCATAGATCTCACGGAACGTCTTCACCTGCGGCTGCGCCCGGTATGCTGCAGGCGGCTGCCCCGCAAAATCCGTAAAGCCGGCGATTTTTTCATCTATAGTCTCGTTCACCGCACGGAACGCATCTTCTGCCAGTTTCAGCAGCTTTTCCATGGTCTCTTCCGGCTGCATCTTGATGGTGGCGATATTGTAATAGGATGCCGCATACAGAGACGAAGAAAGGGAATAATTGGTCTTCAGATCCTGCAGCTTCAGACCGGCAGGAGGCGCTGTGGTTATGCCGTGATTCTGCTGGCAGAATTCCGGATTCAGGTGCATCCGTTTGTACACTTCCGCATTGAGCAGATTGGCATCCAGTCCCAGGAACGGTTCCTCACCATGGGTCATGTGACCGACGCAGAAGAACATCGGCATCACTTTGCCCGCGCCGCCGTACTGAATGTACATGGTGCCTTCTTCCGCCTTATCCACCATAAAGCATTCTGTCAGCAGCATGACTTTATAGTGGAGATTATGCTGTGCGGCGAATTCGTTGAAGAACGGAACCGCTTCCAGCATGCCTTCCGAATTGGTTTCCTCACCGCACACCGCCACATACAGGATGTTTCCCCGGATGCCGCCTGCCTCGCTGTAGTGCTGCATCAGCTCCAGCGACAGGGCGTGACCTATTTTCATATCTGCTGTTCCGCGGCCGAAGATCCACCCTCCGCTTTCCAGATCTTTTCTGCTTGCATCATCCATATGCAGCTGCCCGATCTGTTCCGTAATTTTTTCCACGTCGAAGGCAATGTCTTTCAGCGGGCCAAATTCATCCACATCCACCACGTCATAGTGCCCGGTCAGAATCACGGTGTCAGGACAACCCGGTGCCAGTTCCAGATATGCCGCCACCAGTTCTCTCTGCAGCGGATCATTCTTTACGGGAACCCGCATCACCGCGTCTTTATGTTCCTGAAAATACGGAATCTCATACAGCAGTTCCTCGATTCTGCGGGCCGCCGTCATTTCTTCCGGCGTACCGGAAATGCTCGGTGCCTCTACCATACGAACCATCCGGTTATATAATCTCTGTTTGTCAATCATCGCTCCCATCTCCTCCTGTCAGTTTCAGATGCCCAAAGGGACGCCAGGATGCCATTTCGGCATCTGGCGTCCTTTGTACGGCTCTGATTATTTTTTATTTTACATTATCTGTCGCTTTCAGACCAGTATTATTTTTTGCAGGTCCAGATTTGCAGCTTTGACATCGTGCTTCTTGGTATAGAAGTGTGCAATCACATAGGTAACGATATAGCAGACTGCACAGAATACATGAAAATGTTTGCGCCGCCGGACCAGTTAACCCATCCGATGGTAAATCCCATAGCCGGGCTGATGAACTCTGTGGAATATGCCTGCAGAGAGCCTGCAACCGGCATAGCTGCTGCCAGTTCCCCCAGGCAGCTGGTCATCAGGTACATTACGATAGCACCGCCGGGACCCGCAGTAGAAATAACGTCACCGGAGTTTAAAAACAGACCGGTACCAATGGTTCCGCCTACGCTGACCATAATGGCTGAACTTGTACTCATGGTCCGCTTCAGGCCGATGCTCGTTTCCATCACTCGATCGATGGAAGTCTTTTT
>JBJESY010000140.1:0-3311 GCA_051883035.1 Anaerovoracaceae bacterium
AATAAGATCGATATGATTGAGGATGATGATCCGCAGTATCAGGAATTCAAAGCCTATGTGGAAAGCAAAGGGTATCAGGTATTTCCGATTTCCGCCCCCCTTGATCTTGGCGTGAAGGAGCTGCTTACCGCTGCACTGCATGAACTGAAGCGGATTGAAGCGAACCCGCCGGAAGATGATGATGAAGTGGAATTCTTTGATTTCGAAGCAGACGATAACGATCCGAACTACAGAGAAATCTATGCAGGTTATGACGAAGAAGATGATGTATATACCCTGGAAGGAAAACAGCTGGAGAAAATCTTCAACTCTACGAATTTCAACGATATGGGCTCACTTCGTTATCTGTATAAGTATATCGAAAAGAACGGGGCAATCGACAGACTGAAAGAAATGGGCCTGGATGAAGGCGATATCATACGAATCAAGAATTACGAACTGGAATACTGGGACGAATTTTAAATGATATGCTGATGCATTGTTGTAAGAAACGGTGCAGCAGTTTTTTGTCATTTCCTCTTTCTGTGCACATACAATGGCAGTGGAGGGAAAAACTATGGACAGAAACAGCAAGGTCATGATACAGGCCATTCTCTGTCTGGGCATTTTCGTTTCAGTCCAGACAGGTGTCCTGCCGGAAGAAGGAAAAGCGGGTGCGTTTTTTGAAAAAATAAGCAAGGCAGTGCATGAGAACTATACCCTGGCAGAGCTTCTGCAGCTTGGAAAGGCTGCAGCAGCGACTGCAGCTTCCGCACCTGCCAGAGTCAGCGAAGCGGTGCTGGAGGCAAATGAAAAGGTACAGTATGGGAAACCGCTGGATGAAAGTGAAGAGACGTCCATCCATCCGGTGTATGCAGTAGCTGGAGGGAAAGTGCTGCGGGCTGGGATCCGGGATGATATCGGAATGTATGTGAAAGTCGAACACCCGGATAAAATATCGACTTACGGACAACTTTCCAATGCGGCGGTAATTACAGGGGAACGGGTGAAAAAGGGGGATATGATCGGCTCCTATGACAGCAGCGGTGAGAAGAAATTTTACTATGTGCTGGAGGATAAAACCAGCCGCTGAAATCTTGGATAAACCCATGGAAATCCGCCAGAAAATATGATAAAATAAGGAAAGCCGGCTGAAACCCTGCCATAAGGCGCCTGGCAGCCGGTATTCTTTATGCAAGATGCAAGAGGTTTGAAATGGCTCGCAGAATTACCGAAGAAGAAGTGAATCAGCTCTATGAAGAATATGGAACTCCAAATCATGTCATTGCACACTGTCGGGCTGTAACCAGAGTTGCGCTGGGAATTGCAGAAGCATTGAACTGCCATGGATATCAACTGGATCTTAATCTGATCCGGGGGGCCGGACTGGCCCACGATACCGCCAGAACCAGTGACGAGCACTGGAATGTATGCGCAGATATACTGGAAAAACGAGGATTTCAGGCGGAAGCAGCAATTGTCCGCGTTCATATGACCTATCAGCTCAATTCGGTGGACAGGCTGAATGAAACGGATATGGTTTGCCTGGGAGACCGTCTTGTGAAGGAAGATCAGTATGTTGGTGTCGACGAACGTTTTCAGTATATTATGGATAAAGCTCCGCATATTCCGGAAATCCAGGCACATCTGGCAGAACACAGAGAAAAAATGCGTGCTCTGCTGAAACAGATAGAAGAAATCATTGGTATTTCAATCGATGACTTATTTCAATAAACAAGACAGGAGAATTGACAGAATGAATCATAGTCATACTGAGAAACTGAATCAGCTGTTGAAACGGGTGGAGAAACCAGGTCGGTATATCGGCGGGGAAATCCATTCTGTAAAGAAGGATCCGGAAAAAGTGAAAGGAAGATTTGCTTTCTGCTTTCCGGACCTGTACGAAATCGGCATGTCTTATCTGGGCATGCAGATTTTATATAAGGTAATCAATGACAGGGAAAACCTGTACTGTGAACGTGTTTTTGCGCCGGCTGTGGATATGGAAAAGCTCATGCGTGAAGAAAAACTTCCGCTTCTTACGCTGGAAACAAAGACACCGCTCTCTGAAATGGATATCGTGGGATTCACACTCCAGTATGAAATGTCTTTTACGACAGTCCTGAATATGCTGGATCTGGCACAGATTCCTATACGCAGGGCAGACAGGGACGAAAGCTTTCCACTGGTGATTGCAGGAGGACCCTGTGCTTTCAACCCGGAACCCCTGGCTGATTTCATTGATTTGTTTCTTATTGGCGACGGTGAAATCCTGCTGCCGGATCTGATAGATCTGTATGCCATGTGCAAAGAACAGGGAAAAAGCCGTCAGGATTTTTTCCTTCAAGCCTGCAGGATGGATGGTGTTTACATCCCATCCCTCTATGATGTGAAATATAACGAAGATGGAACCATAAAAGAATTCTGTAAACTATATGAGGATGCGCCGCTTCCGGTGAGACGTGCGATCATTGAAAATATCGAAGATCTGCCGTTTCCGACAGAACCTGTGGTGCCTTTTGTGGAAGCCGTGCATGACCGCTCTGTGGTGGAAACCTTCCGTGGCTGTACGCGAGGCTGCCGTTTCTGTCAGGCAGGAATGATTTATCGACCGGTACGGGAACGATCTCTGGACCGCATTATGGATCTTGCCATGGAACAGCTGGCCAATACGGGAAACGATGAGCTTTCTCTTCTGTCGCTGTCTACCAGTGATTATTCTCGTTTTGAAGATCTGGCCAATGCGCTGATTCCTGCCTGCAAAAAAGAGAATGTTTCCCTGTCTCTGCCATCGCTTCGGATCGACAGGTTTGCCTTCGATGTGCTGCATCAGATTCAGGAATACCGGAAATCCGGGCTGACCTATGCACCGGAAGCGGGTACACAGAGACTGAGGGATGTCATTAACAAGGGTGTAACGGAAGCGGACATTTATACATCCATCGAACAGGCTCTGGAACTGGGGTGGAGCCATATCAAGCTGTATTTCATGATTGGCCTGCCTACGGAAACGGATGAGGATCTGGATGGTATTGCTGAAATCGCGAAAAAGATTGTAGATCTGAATTATAAAATAAACGGCAGCCGTGGCGGCCGGTTCCGTGTTACTGTCAGTGTTTCCAATTTCGTTCCGAAGTCCGGAACGCCATTCCAGTGGGAAGGTCAGAATTCAGCGGAAGAATTCGCACGGAAACATAACTATCTCACAGGAAAACTCCATATGAAAGGTGTTACATTCAATTACCATGATAACGCCACAAGCTCCTATGAAGCAGTTTTTGCCCGCGGTGACAGACGGTGCGGCAAGTTGCTGGAGGCAGCCTTCCGAAACG
>JBJESY010000141.1:0-3293 GCA_051883035.1 Anaerovoracaceae bacterium
CGTTACCTTGCCGGTGACTCTATGCTCGGTATCGCCAAGGCACTGAATACAAATGGCGTCCGTACGCATCGCGGCAACCAGTTCGAAAACCGTACCATAGAATACATCCTGCACAACCCCATGTATATCGGGTATACCAGGTGGACGCCAGAGGGTAAGTCCGTCGGCCGGCGAATCTACGATGACCCGAAGACCATCATTGCTAAGGGAGACTTCCCGTCGATCATTTCCGATGACCTCTTCAATTCGGTTTCGAAAAAGCTGAAGCAGCAGAAGGCTGTCCGCAAGAAAGGCGGCAAACCATCCGATGTGATGAAACACTGGCTGTCCGGCATGGTAAAGTGCGGCAGCTGCGGTGCCACCCTGGTGTACACTAACGCCCACAGCGGCTTCCAGTGCCATAAGTACGCCCGCGGCCACTGCAACACATCTCACTATATCAGTGCCAAGAAGCTGGAGGATGCCGTGATCTCCGCCATCGAGCAGGTCACTGTGACGGCGGATTTTGTCCGGGACAATACCCGGGTGCCGGAGGATCCGCAGACTGTCGACTACGGTCCGATGATTGCCCGGCTGGAGAAGATGCTGGAACGTGCCAAACTGGCCTATACGGAAGGAATCGATACCATAGAGGAGTATTCGGATAATAAGAAGAGAATCATCCGCGAAATCGACGATTTGCGGTCGAAAGAAGCGGAGCAGCAGGCCAGTATTGTCTACCAGCCTGCAGAAAAGGTGCAGGAGAAGATCTCCGGTGTTGCTGCGCTACTGAAAGGCGATTATAGCATGCAGGAGAAGCACGATGCAATCGCCGGAATTGTTGAAAATATCACGTTTTCACGACCTGATAATTCCATTGATATTTCATTTCGCCTGTGAATCATACGCAAATGCCATATGGAGGTCCGGACGGGGAAATTGGTGCTTCGCTCCGTTACCTGTCCCAGCGCTATTCCATGCCGTACCGGGAAGTCGCCGGCGTGCTGACGGACGTCGGAACGGAAGAGCTGGCGCATCTGGAGATGGTGGCCACCATCGTCCGCCAGCTGACAAGAAATATGACGATTGAAGAGATTAAAGAAGCCGGCATGGAAACCTATTTCGTAGACCATACCGGCGGTGTATATGCACAGGCGGCAGCAGGTTTTCCGTTTGACGCCCTCTGTTTCGCCTCGAAAGGCGATGCCATCACTGATCTGGCGGAAGATATGGCAGCAGAGCAAAAAGCCCGCACCACCTATGACAACATCCTCCGCATGGTGGATGATCCGGATGTCATCGATCCAATCCGTTTCCTCCGGGAGCGTGAAATCGTGCATTTCCAGCGGTTCGGCGAAAGTCTGCGCATCGTACAGGATAATCTGAACAGCAAAAACTTCTATGCCATCAACCCGGAATTCGACCTGCGTCAGCAGTAGAATGCTGAAAAAAGGAAGGCGAACAGAATAAATTCATTCAATGAAAAAAGCAGCCTGCCGTTTAAGCGGGCTGCTGTATAGTGGATCATTTCTCAGATTTCTGTCTGCTCTATTTTTCGATTCAGATATCCACACGATAGTTTATAGTCGCCCATTATGTTCAATGCCTACGATACCGTTTTCATCAAAGTATTTCTTGATGGCTTCCCAATCTCCTTTTTCATATGCTTCCAGGTTATCCTGATAGAAAGAAGTGGTTACAACTCTTCCCGAAGGCCCTCTTATCAGATAACCATCATCCTCGGGATAGTTTTCGATAATATAATACTCTCATCTTGTTTTCAATCAGTTTTTCGATTTATGATACAGGCACATTTCAAAGAATGAAGAGTATCGTAGAGTTAAACCAATACATACTATTCCTCAGATGGATCCACCCGCAGAGACGTCCCCTTTTCTATCCATTTTCCATCGTCTTCCTCCATCATCAAATACCACTCCAGCATGCCATAACCCTTGACATAACTCTCACAGTGGACATTGTACTTCTGTCCTTCATGTTCATTCCCATCTGCATAATACCAGGAATCGATAGTAAATTCCGAAGGATTTTCGCCCAATTCTTCTGTCAGCTTTTCATATACAATCTCCTCCGCCGCTGTCCGGCAGGCGATCTCCTTCCTCGCATTGACAAAATCCGTCGTCCCGGCTTCCTCTTTTTCCCCTGACTCCGTTTCGTCCGCCGAAGGATATGATCCGCCGACGACCCATTCCAACAGCCCGATGAAATATTCCCGGCTTACGTTATCCGCAATCAGCAGTGCGCCGGTCCCATGTCCGTCCACATCTTCAAACTCTGCCTCATATCTTCCTTTCCCATTGCAGTACCCTGCAACTGTGAACTCCGTTACAAAGCAAAACTTCCCCTGCACACTGCTTCGTATAAATACAAGACCTTTCTCTTCCCCGGACAGTTTTGCCCTTTGCGGTTCCATCCGGTAAAATGACAGTTCCATGTATCCCCGTTCTGAAGCCACATACCGGCTTCCCCCATTTCGTCTAAGCTGCAGCACAGTATCTCTGGCATCACGATAAGCGGCAGTTTCCCATTGCCAGATCTCATCGTATTCTTCGGCACTGTTTTCTTCAGACTCGTTTCCTGTGCCCTTTTTTTCCTGGAAAACGTGCTGCACATTCTGCACACTGTCTGGCAGCGACACCTCGGCAAAAGATTCAAATCTTTCTTCTTTCCCTGCAGGGATCAACGCGAACCTTTCATCAAACGTCTGCGTCGATGTCCTGATGACGCCAAACCTCTGCTCAAAGTTGATCTCATCTCCGTTATCCAGCCTTACCCGCTGCACTCTTTCATCTGCATTTTTCTTCAGAACCAATATCGATATGATTGACAAAACGATGATTAGACCTATCATAAAAAGGATTTGCCATTTTTCCAGTTTTACTTTCATCCTCATACTCCTTGCACTTTTTTTCGGATAATCAGAATCATCTATCCAATCGAAATAATTTTCACCGACTTTTCGTTGAAAGTTTACTTCCGGGGAATTGCAGCTCTGCTTTCTCCTGAATTATCAATACTGTCTTCTCTCGCAAAACATGTGCCCGCCAGAACACTCAGCCAAATCAATATATATGGCGGCAATCCACAGCACAGCATTTCCATACCATGCGGCAAGGATAGATCCAGTAGATCCCACACATAAAACATCCAGACCGGCAGCGGAACATTGACTACAAACGTAAGTATACGCCCCATTGATACAGCTTCTGAATCACCATAGTACGACAGAATCTCTATCAGAAGGAACAGTATGCAGATTATCCCGAATACGTGCACTTTGATCCTGCATATTT
>JBJESY010000142.1:0-3289 GCA_051883035.1 Anaerovoracaceae bacterium
ATTTCAGAAAACTCCGCCGTGGAATAGATTTGCATCCGTTCCTCTCCGAAGCCGTCGCCGAATCCGCCAAACAGAATCAGATCGCCCTGGGGTTTCACCGGCAGATCCTCATACGGCAGAACCAGAATCTTCCGCTGTGCATAAACGTTCGTGCTGCACAGACCCCAACCGGTCACGTCAAATGCTTCGTCCTCCGTCCAGTAAGTGAAGTATCCCCGTGTACCATCGCAAAGCGGCGGGAAGGAATACCGGCTGCTGCAGTAATTTTCTTTACTGATATCACCAAACCAGAGATGCGTACTGGTATCCAGGTCCATATCCAGCTCCGCCATATACATCTGTCCTTTCTTCTCCCAGAAAATCCGTCCAACCGGCGCTTCCCACTTCTGTTCAGAATCATTCTGGATCTTCACACCCTCCACAATGCCCGGGTGCTTCCCTTCTTTATATCCGTAAGTGACAAACCATCGGATCCTGCCGTCTGCCGTCTGTACCGCAGCCGCACTGCCGGCCATACGGCCCTCCGAATCGGTACCATACTGCTCGTGCTTCACCGAAATCGCCGTCACCTCGCCCAGATTTTCCAGATCTTCATCCAGAATCTGCGAGAGCATTTCCTCCGGGAAGCCCTTCCCAATCAGATCCCGCCGAACCGCGGAAGCTGATTCCGAAGCCCCCGTGAAGGTAGAAGCATCGACCTTTTTCCCGTCCACCGGTGTATAATTTGCCATGAGACTCAGTCCGGTCATGGCAATCACCAGGAAGAGCAGATACGTCAGCAGCATGGGTTTTGCGGAGAACCACACCGGCGAAGCTGGTACGCCATAGCCCACCGTCTTCAGATCGTCGGCACACCGGCAGATTCGCCGGACCAGATTGACCCAGCTCGCAACCATCAGAATCAAATCGTCCAGCTGCTGGAGCCAACCATGGCGATGCCCAGAAAGAGAATCTGCCACAGCATCACCGGCCAGGTAGCCATCTTCGGATGCTCCAGCCCGGCCTGCAGACCGGCTTTTCGGATTCCCATGCCCAGACAGAACAGAAAGCCGAGATGAATCCCCTGCCCCAGCCAGAGGGCCCAGTCGCCCAGAATCCCGGAGTACGGCGTCACCGTCACCAGCATCTGAAACGAAACCAGAATCACCCGGAGCAGCGACAACAGCCAGCCGGTCCGGAAATAGCCGTTTCCGCTGCGCAGGGTCCGCATACCCAGATAAATCAGCATGACACCGATGGTCGGCAAAATATAGTTTAAATATAGAAACTGCAGGGTAAAGGTCGTCAGCACCAGCCCTGCGATAACCTTGGATACCGCTTCCCGGAACGGATTGATATCCGTCAGCGCACCGGCCAGCGTAGTTTCAGGGAGATGTTCACACAGCATCTGTTCCAGCTGTTTTTCGTTGAAATCAGTCATGGTCATGCCCTCCCATCTTCTTCATCAGCTTCTTTTTGATGCGGTAAAGCCGGCCTTCCACCGCACGCACGCTCAGTCCCAGCTCGGCGCCGATCTGCTGCGTGGACTGCATGTAATAATATTTTCGGAGCAAAATATTTGCTTCCAGTCTGTCCAGACTTTTCAGGGCTTCGTTCAGTTCCTCCATGGCTTCTTTTTGCAGCAAGGCGTCTTCCGGGGTCCGCAGGTCTGCTAGATCCGCCAGTTCTGCCGCGTCCTTTTCTTCTCCCGCCGTCATTTCGTATTTCCGGTTCCGGACGAAGTTCAGCGCAGCGTTTCGCGCCAGCCGGGTCAGCCAGGAAGTCAGCGTTCCTCTGGAAGGATCATATTTGTCATAGTTTTTCAGCAGGATCTCGCAGACCACGCTGAAACAGTCATCTGCCCGGTGTTCATCCTCTGTAATGGGCCGGATGACATAGTAAAGAAGGCCTCTGTACAGGCGGATTACTTCCTCCACCGGAAGACGCGTCATGCTGGTTTCTGGAGTTTTTTCCCTGTCTGCCATCCGGATGCCTCCTTTCCTTCTCCCTTTTTTGTTATTTACCCCTTTGTACCATGATACAGAAGGCCGCGGAAAAACCCACGGATTTTTCTTGCGGCGCCTACAAAAAAATGCAGCATGGGATGCATGCCGCATTTTTCACTTTCTTATACGCTCTCTGCGATATCGTAGATCAGCTTCTCGGATTTCACCCAGCCCAGGCACGGGTCGGTGATGGACTTGCCGTAGGTGCCTTCTCCAATCTTCTGGGCGCCGTCCTCGATGTAGGACTCGATCATCAGACCCTTGACCATGCCGCGGATATCCTCGCTGTAGCGTCGGGAATCCATGACCTCATGGGCGATCCGGATCTGTTCCAGATACTTCTTGCCGGAGTTGTTGTGGTTGGTGTCCACGATAACCGCCATGTTCTCCAGATTCTGTTCCGTGTACAGGTCATACAGCAGACGCAGATCTTCGTAGTGATAGTTCGGCAGGTTCTGTCCGTGCTTATTGACAGAGCCCCGAAGGATGGCGTGAGCCAGAGGGTTGCCCTGGGTCTTTACTTCCCAGCCTCTGTAAATAAACTTATGTGGTACCTGCGCCGCAATGATGGAATTCAGCATGACGGACAGACCGCCGCTGGTCGGGTTCTTCATGCCCACAGGAACGCTCATGCCGCTGGCCGTCAGACGGTGCTGCTGGTTCTCCACGGAGCGGGCACCTACCGCTACATAAGCCAGCAGGTCCGACAGGTATTTATAGTTTTCAGGGTAGAGCATCTCATCGGCACAGGTCAGGCCTGTGGCATCGATGGCCCGGGTATGAAGCCGACGAATGGCAATCAGACCTTCCAGCAGGTCTTCTTCCTTCTCCGGATCCGGCTGGTGGACCATGCCCATGTAGCCCTGCCCGGTGGTTCTCGGCTTATTGGTATAGATTCTCGGAATGAGGATAAGACGGTCCTTCACCTTCTCCTGAACCTTCGCCAGGCGGCTGATGTAGTCCATGACCGAATCCTCGTTATCCGCAGAGCACGGACCGATGATCAGCAGGAATTTATCGCTTTCGCCTTGAAAAACCTTCGCGATCTCCTCGTCCCGCTCCAGTTTGATTTTCGTTACTGATTTCGTCAGTGGATACCGTTCCTTGATTTCCATAGGAATCGGCAGTTTTCTGATGAATGTGCTTCTTTCTTCCATTTTCTATTGCTCCTTATTTCAAGCTTTACCTTTATGCACTGAACTTTATTTTACCTCATGTCCGTCCTGCTTGTCAAAGGTTTTGCACCAGTAGGTCGTGTCAAGTTGTTGTGGAGTTTTTTGTTGACACCTCCAATGTATTTTTAA
>JBJESY010000143.1:0-3280 GCA_051883035.1 Anaerovoracaceae bacterium
ACAACTTTTTTCTATTTCTTTGAAAAAACCGAAGCATTTTTTTAACACAGGATTTCGAAGAAAATCCCGGCTGACTTCCGCGAAACAGGCTCCGAAACAGCATTTCCGAGAAGCACAACCGAGAATTAATTATACAGGAATAAATTTCATTTTGCAAGCACTTTATTCCGTACATGAAACATTTTTCGCTTCCGGCATTCTTCATCAGAAATACCGCACCCAAACCAGCACCGTGGAAATCAGGAGCACCGCAACGCTGGCAGGTGCCATATACTTGCAGTATCTGCCCCATGTCACCTTGTATCCGTGCTTTGCCGCCACCGAGGTGCCTACCACGTTGGCAGATGCACCGATCGGCGTTGCGCTGCCGCCGATATCCGTGCCCATGGCCAGAGACCATGCCAGTACAGAAAGATCTACACCTGTGGTCTGGGCCAGTGTTCGGATGACCGGAATCATGGTAGCAGCAAATGGGATATTATCTACAAATGCACTTGCGATACCGGAAATCCAGATGATGATCAAAACCATAATCTTCGGATTGCCGCCGCTGATTCTGCCGATAAATCCGGCGATGGCTTCCAGGATGCCGGTCTGTTCCAGACCACCCACCACAATGAACAACCCCACGAAGAACAGAAGCGTATGCACATCGACTTTTTTCATGATTTCCATAGCATGTCTTCCGCCTGCAAGCAGGGAAAGAAGGCCTACGATTACGCCAATGGACGCCACCGTCAGCCCGGTCTGGGCATGGGTAATCAGAAGAACAATTGCCAGAAAGAAGATTGCTGCACTTATGTAAAATCCCCTCTTGTCTGAAATGACGAAATTCGGCTGATTTCCGCGGCCCTGATCCATGGCACGGGCCGCTTCCGTACCGGATACGAAGCTGGTTTCTCCACGGGAGGCGCCGATCAGGCTTCCGTTTTTTCCTTCGCCCTTCAATTCCTTATGGAAGCAAAGGTAGAAGTAAATCAGGGAAAATACCATGGACACCAGGGCAATCAGACCTGTATTGGTCAGGAAATCTCCGAACGTGTATCCCAATGAAGTGCCGATAATAATGTTCGGCGGATCACCGCACATGGTGGCGGATCCCCCCAGGTTGGCGCAGAAAACCTCCGCCATGATGATCGGAATCGGATCAAATTTCAACACCTGGGCCAGTTCCACCGTCACTGCCGCCAGGAAAAGAATCACGGTGATGCTGTCGATAAACATGGACAGTATTCCGGAAATCAGCATGAATGCGATCAGCACCGGTACCGGCTGAAACCGGACCAGTTTGGCGATGGCCATGCAGAGCCAGCGGAAAAAGCCGACACGTGCCATGCCCTCCACCATAATCATCATACCGGAAATGAAAATGATGGTCTCCCAGTTGATGCCTGTGGAAGTATCTGCGTTCAGACCAGCGTGATACCAGAATTCCGGCGAAAAGATTGATTTCAGATTCAGCGTCGCCCAGATTGCATCGGGACTTCGCATGCAAAGCCCGAAAACCAGAATCAGCGTCGCCGCTCCTGCCGCCAGTGTAACGACACATCGCTCAACTTTATCCAGCATGATCATCACAAACATGAGAACGAAAATTCCTACTGCAATTACTTGTGCTGCCATAAAAATACCTCCATTGACTTTAAAAATCAACAGATTCGATTATAGCAGATTCTTCCCCGAACGGGTACCTCCTTATGGTTATCTGTGCAAATTCTTAGCATATCTTAACAGATCTTAACCAAGAATTCCCGCCAGTTTTCCCACCAGGTAGTCGCTCCGGATCATAGACAGATTGTTCAGGAAAATTACGTCATCCGCCTCTTTTTCCCGCACCAGTTCCTCCAGACTGCCCTCCCAGTACCGGTAGTCAATCACGTATATGTTTTCATAATGATCCACCAGGAACGGCACCAGCGCATTGCCGAAGGACTCTTTCACCACCACACAGCAGGAGCCGTCGGTCAGGCTGCCGTTTTGGATCACCGTGTACGGATTGTCCCCGGCGATGAAGGTGCTGTATTTCATAGACGTACCGTAATCCGACACATCGTATATGACCTTCCAGTCGTTGGTCTTTCCTTCCGCTGTGGTGTAGGTCAGGGTCGTATCGCTGCTGACAGGGTAATAGGCCCGGACGGTATCCGGATTTTTTGCCATTTTTTTGCTTTCTTTGGTGTCTTTGTAGAAGGAACCGAGGAATCCCTCAAAATCCACACTCTCCCGGTTTTCGCGGGGGATCGGGAGGATTCCTGCTGCCTGACAGAATGTTTCATAGGCATAGTATGCCCCGTCAGCGGTCCAGTGATGATCCGTGCGGAAATAGATGTATTCGTCCCTGTGCTTCATCAGATTATCATAGGGATTGACCACCGTCACGTCGCCACTCATTTTTTCGCCGATGGACTGCAGCGCCTTTTTCTGACTTCCGGACGGAATCTCGCCATAGAGCCTGTCCGGCAGCGTAATGCCGGAGCTGAGCGGAATCAGCACATCATAGACCTTTGCCTCCCCTTTCAGTGCCGCAGCTGTCCCGTTGATGGCAGCTGCGTATTTGTCTGCTGCTTTTTCCGAATAGGAATACAGCTCATAGGCGGTATCTCCTACTGCAATCACATAGCCGTAGGTTTCCACCTCGCCGTCCTTCTCCACCACAGGATAGGCGTCCGATTTTGTATCAGCGGCTTCCCCGTCTCCGGCAGGTTCTCCTTCGGAATCAGCGCCTTCCGTATCTCCGCCCGGATTGCCCGAAGGGTCTTCCCCCTCCGCCCCTGACGAGCCAGTCGTGCCGGACTGGTCGAAATAGTCCTGGATGAAGGATTTTGCGCCGTCATCGGAAGTAATGCAGAGAACCACATAACGTCCCTTCTGCTCCACCACCGCGCCGTCGATTTTTGCCGCCTCCTCCGGCAGATAATCCTCGAAGGAATGCTTCAGGTCCTCCACATAGGCCTGTACCATTTCCAGGGTTTTAGCCGCTGACTCCTCATCCGGGGACGTGAAAATACCCGCATGATCCGCATAGGAACCGCTTCCCATAAACACCATGGCTGTAGTGCCTTCCTCCAGCGTAAAGAAGTTTTCCACACTGTCCGGCTTTACCTGATACATATCGCAGTCGAAGGACACCTGCTTCAGCATCGCGGACATGAAATCTGCTTCGTCAATCTGATAGTCTTTCGCACTTTCTCCGCCGCAGCCTGCCAGAGAAGCACACAGCAGCAGAAGTAAAAAAATATTCAATACCCTTTTGCATACAACTTTCACTTTTCTTTCTCCT
>JBJESY010000144.1:0-3267 GCA_051883035.1 Anaerovoracaceae bacterium
CGCCGATGATACTTGGTGGGAAGCTGCCTGGGAAAGTAGGACGTTGCCGGTTTTTCTTTTTTCTTTTTTTGTTTTTTTCTTTCTTTATTTGTGCTATAATATGAATATCTATGATTTCTGGGAGGACATGCAGCATGACATTTCTAAAAATTTTATTTGACTTTCTGCTTTGTGTACCTCTGCTGCTGCTGGTCAGCCACTTTTTCGGCAAGCTGGTGGATGAGATCATAAAGAAAAAGTAATACATACACATCAAAGGAGTCAGCCATGGATACTCGCAGCAGAAAAGGCATTTTCATTTCCATCGAAGGGCCGGACGGTTCAGGCAAATCCACGCAGATTGAAAACATAAAAACGTTTTTTATAGAGAAGAATATTGATGTTCTTTTTACCAGAGAGCCGGGAGGAACCGCCATCGGAGAAAGAATTCGCGAGATTATTCTGGATAAAAACTGTACGGAAATGGACTACATGACGGAAGCCATGCTGTACGCAGCTTCCCGGGCCCAGCATGTATCACAGGTGATTAAACCGGCACTGGCAGAGGGCAAGGTCATCGTCTGCGACCGGTTTGTGGACTCCAGCATCGCATATCAGGGATATGGACGGAAGCTTGGCGATGCCGTCCGCATCATTAACGATTATGCAGTAGCCGGATGCATGCCGGATGTGACGTTTCTCCTGAAGGTGGATCCCAATGTGGGAAAGGGCCGCATCACAAGCCGCGGGGAGAAGGAAGACCGGCTGGATGCCGAGAAGGCTGCCTTCCACGAAGATGTGTATCAGGGCTATCTGCAGCTGGAGCAGGCGTATCCTGACCGGATTGTGGGAATCGATGCCAGCGGTAGTATCGAAGAAATCAAATCTGAAATCTGCAGGAAACTGGAGGAAGTGCTGAGCGGTGTCACTGAATAACTGGAACGCAGATGAAAAACTGGTAAAACGGATCACGGGAAGCATCCTCTCCGGCAATGTATTTCATGCATATATCATCGAAGGAGATACCTGCGTGGATAAACCGGCCTTTGCCAGGGATATGGTGAAAGCCATTCTCTGTGAAGAACGGCCGGGCGTGGGATGCGACTGCTGCATCAACTGCAGGAAAATCGATCATGACAACTATGAAGACCTGTATTTCATTGAGTCCGATGGTCTGTCCGTAAAGGATGAACCGGTTTTCGCCCTGCAGGAAAAGCTGAAACGGAAACCTACGGCAGGCGACCGGAATCTGGCCATTATCAAGGAGGCGGATACCATGACGCCGAGAGCCCAGAACCGGCTGCTGAAGACATTGGAGGAACCGCCGGAAGGAACGGTGATCCTGCTGCTTTCTGAGAATAAGGATAATCTGCTGGAGACCATCCGCTCCCGCTGTGTGGCCTATCGGCTGAACAGTCTGGAAACGGATTTGGCGTCAGGTGCCATGGAAGGGGCTTCTGCCATTCTGGAGGGACTTCTGGATCATGAGAATTTTTTTACTATGAAAGAACTCCTTGGAAAATATATGAAAACCAGAGACGATGCGTTCCAGCTTCTGGACGGAATGGAACGGCTGTACCGGGATTTTCTCGTAGGGAAGGACCCCCGGGGCAGACTATTGAAAAGAGATGAAATCTTCCGGCATATCGGACTCATCGAAGAGGCCAGACGGGATCTGGTCATGAAGGTGAACCATAACTATGCCATGAAGAACCTGATCATAAAAATTGGAGGATAAAGCATTTGGATACAAATCGGAATACAAATACGGTAAAGGTCGCAGGCGTAAGATTCAAGACAGCCGGCAAAATCTATTATTTCGACCCTGACACCTTCGATGTGAAGAACGGGGACAGCGTCATTGTAGAAACTGCCCGGGGTATGGAATTCGGCACAGTCACCATGGATGTGCAGGATGTACCGGAGACGGAGATTGTGGCACCGCTGAAAAAGATCATCCGCATTGCCACACCGGAAGACCATAAGAAGCACAAAGAAAATGTAAAGAAAAAAGAGCGTGCCCTGCAGCTTTGCCAGGAAAAAATTGACAAACACGGTCTGGTGATGAAGCTCATCGACGTGGAATATACCTTTGACAACAGCAAGATCATTTTCTATTTCACCGCAGATGGCCGGGTAGATTTCCGCGAGCTGGTAAAGGATCTGGCCAGCGTCTTCAAGATGCGGATCGAGCTGCGGCAGATCGGCGTGCGGGATGAGGCGAAAATGATGGGCGGCATCGGCAGCTGCGGCCGGGCCCTTTGCTGTCACAGCTGGCTGGCGGATTTTGAGCCGGTATCCATCAAGATGGCCAAGGTCCAGAGTCTGTCCCTGAATCCGTCGAAAATTTCAGGCATCTGCGGGCGGCTCATGTGCTGCCTGAAGTATGAAAACGACATCTATATGGAAATGCGCAAAGGCATGCCGGAAGTGGGCGAAAAAATCAAGACGCCGGACGGTCTGGGGAAAGTCGTAGATACCAACCTTCTGCAGAATATCATCCGTGTCCGCCTCTATCTGGACGAAAAGCTGGAAAACGGCGGCCGACGCGGCAAGGAGAAAGACAAGGAGAAGGAACCACAGCATCAGGAGGAAAAGCTGTCCACGGAAATCTATGTATATCATAAAGAGGACATCCGCCGCATCGAAAAGCGCCACAACAAGGAAAAGAACATTTTCGAAGGCGTGGATGCAGCGACCATGAAAGAAATCCAGCAGCTGATCAAAGACTGATGCATCACGAAGAAAGAGATACGCACCTGCTGCCGGGAGAGCGGGTGGATGAGACCGGCTTCGGAGATCTGAAGCTGATTCAGAAACCGGAAGAATTCTGCTATGGCGTGGATGCGGTGCTTTTAGCGGATTTCGGCGCAAAATATACACGCCCGTCGTTTCGGTTTGCCGTGGATCTGGGCACGGGCACGGGAATCGTTCCGCTGATTCTTTCCCATAAGACAGAGATTCCGAAGATCGCCGGTATTGAAGTGCAGGAGGGGTCTTTTGACCGGGCCATGCGCAGCAGGGCGCTGAACAGTCTGGAAGATCGTCTGGATTTCGTTCTGGGGGATGTGAAAGATTGTAAATCCGGCTGGGGACGGGACTGGAAGGGCGCCGCGGATCTGGTGACGACCAATCCGCCCTACACCGCAGGGAAAGGCGGCATTCCAAGCACGAACCTGGCCAAGATGATAGCCCGCCACGAGACCACCGCAGGCCTGGACGAATTTTTAGAGGCGGCAGCATGGATTTTGCGGGATAAGGGAGATCTGGTCATGGTGCACCGGCCTT
>JBJESY010000145.1:0-3245 GCA_051883035.1 Anaerovoracaceae bacterium
GCAGGAGTTTCAGGATATGCTCCAGATGAGAGGAAAATAAAGCATGATACATCATATCAGCATAAAAAACTTTGCAATCATTGAACATACGGAAATTGACTTTGCAGAAGGGCTGAATATTATCACCGGTGAAACCGGTTCCGGGAAATCTATCGTCATTGAAGCAATCAGTCTGGCTCTTGGCAGTCGGGCTGATTCTTCGTATGTAAGAACCGGAACAGACAAGGCTGTGATTCAGCTTTCCGGTGAACTGGACGGGGAAGAAATCCTTCTGACCAGAGAAATCTCTGCAGCAGGGAAAAATCTTTGCCGCTATAATGATGAAATCGTGACGCTGAACCGCCTGAATCAGGTCGCACGAAAACTGGCAGATATCCATGGACAATATGACAATCAGTCCCTTCTCAATCCGGACTATCATATTGTGCTGGTAGATGCTTACCGTCATGATATCACAGACGGACTGAAGGAAACCGTACAGGAAGCATACAGCCGGTATGCACAGATACGTTCGCAGCTCGGAAGCCTTCTTACTGCAGAGAAGGAAAACCGACGTAAGCTGGACTTTCTCCGTTTTGAAGCGGATGAAATCGAGAAAGCGGCTCTCCGTCCCGGTGAGGATCAGGAACTGGAAGAACGTATCTCTCTACTGCAGAACAGCGAAAAGATTTTTGAGAACATTGAAAAGTCTTACGGCGTCCTTTATGATTCTTCGCCATCTGTCATGGACGGACTTCGCGGAGCCATGCGTTCTGTGGAGGAAATCGCCTCTTTCTCTTCGGATATCGGTGCTGTCAGTCAGGAATTCAGCGATGTATATTATCGGCTGGAAGACATCTGCCGCAGTCTGAGAGATGTAAAAGACCGTCTTACCTTCAATCCGGAGGAACTTGACGAGGCCATCAGCCGTCTGGAACTAATCAACAGCATGAAAAAGAAGTACGGAGACTCCATTGAAGAAGTGCTTCAGTACTTTAATTCCATTACCGCACAGATTGCCGTAATAGAAAACTTCGAAACCAATAAAGCATCTCTGGAGCAGGAATTGAAATCAGTCGCTGCAGCCCTGCGCCACGCCTGTGCCGAACTGACAAACGCCCGAAAAGAATCTGCTGCGCAGCTTTCTGACTGTATTCAGAAAGAACTCGTGGACCTGAATTTCTCCGATGCGCATCTGGAAATCCGTATTCTCCCTCTGGAAAAACCGACAGAAAACGGGATGGATCAGGTCGAGATTCTGATCACCACCAACCGGGGCGAGCCGCTGAAGCCACTGACCCGGGTTGCATCCGGTGGAGAGATGTCCCGTATCATGCTGGCATTTAAAAACGTCATCAGTTCTTATGACAACATACCGACACTGATCTTCGACGAAATCGATACGGGAATCAGCGGAATCACCGCAAGTATCGTAGGCCGAAAACTGAAAGAAATCTCCAGATCCAGACAAATTCTGTGTATCACCCATTTGCCGCAGATTGCAGCCTGTGGGGATCATAATTACAGAATCCATAAAGAATCGGATGATACCAGCACATACACCCGCGTGGAAGCGCTGAATCAGGAGGAAACGGTCCGTGAAATCGCGAGACTTCTCGGTGGTGCTACCATCACCGAAACTACACTGGAAAGTGCCCGCGAACTTATCGCCGGAAGCTTCCTGTAAACTGCGTTATCGGATGTAGAAATAAACCCCGAAAGAATCTTTTTTCTATGAAAATGATCTCTCGGGGTTATTTTATTTCACTTTGTTTCTGCTGCTCGAAATACCTACATCAGCTTTCTGAACAGCTCCTTCAGGTCTTCCACATTTGTATCCTTCGGGTTGCCGGGTGCACAGGCATCTGCAAAGGCGGATTCTGCCAGGAACTGCAGATCTTCTTCTTTCAGAGCTTCCAGTTTCGTAGGAATTCCCACATCAATTGACAGCTGCTGTACAGCGTCTACGGCAGCTTTTCTGTACTCTTCCACAGACATTTCATCTACACCCTTTACGCCCATAGCACGGGCAATTTCTCTGTACTTTTCACCGGTGCATTCTGCGTTGTATTCCATGACAATCGGAAGCATCATTGCACAGGCAACGCCATGTGGTGTATCATAAACTGCACCAAGTGTATGGGCCATGGAATGTGCGATTCCAAGACCTACGTTTGAGAATCCCATTCCTGCGATATACTGTCCCAGTGCCATACCGTCGCGGCCTTCTTTTTCATTGGCAACAGCACCTCTCAGGGATTTTCCGATGATTTCAATGGCCTTCAGATGGAACATATCTGTCATTTCCCATGCAGCCTTGGTAGTGTATCCTTCAATGGCATGCGTCAGTGCATCCATACCGGTGGAAGCTGTCAGTCCTTTTGGCATGGAGGACATCATATCCGGGTCAACGACAGCGATAATCGGCATATCATGCGGATCCACACAAACAAATTTTCTCTTTCTTTCCACATCCGTGATGACATAGTTGATTGTAACCTCTGCCGCAGTTCCTGCAGTCGTCGGCACTGCGATAATTGGAACACAAGGCTTTGTGGTTGGTGCAACACCTTCCAGACTTCTGACATCTTCAAATTCCGGATTGGCAATGATAATTCCGATTGCCTTGGCAGTATCCATGGAGGATCCACCGCCGATGGCAACAATATAATCTGCCTGAGCAGCCTTGAACGCAGCCACACCATGCTGCACATTTTCAATGGTCGGGTTTGCCTTGATATCAGAATATATCTCATATGCCAGCCCTGCTTCATCCAGAACTGCCGTTACCTTTCCGGTTACACCGAATTTGATCAGATCCGGATCGGAGCATACGAATGCTTTCTTAAATCCTCTTGCCTTTGCTTCTGTTGCGATCTCTCTGATTGCACCAGATCCATGATAGGATGTTTCATTCAACATGATTCTGTTTGCCATTTTTTCTCCTTTCGTTGCGTCCACTTTTCAGGGATATTTTCTGTTGTTTGCTTATTATAATACTATTTATCCATGTCTGACATCTTCAAATCCCATTTCGTCAGATCTGTATGAAGCAACTCATGCGCCTTATGTGATAACGGCTCACCCAGAAATTCCTGATAGGTTCTCTGTACTGCTGTGTTTTCGTGGGAGAATCGAATCGGATTGTTTACATCCAGGCCATACAACTTCTTTCCTCGTACTTCAGCAGCTTCGATTCCTTCTCGGAACGGCTGCCCGCCGCCTCCGACGCAGCCGCCCGGGCATGCCATAACTTCCACGAAGTC
>JBJESY010000146.1:0-3233 GCA_051883035.1 Anaerovoracaceae bacterium
AACCGAAGGCCAACGGTCTGCTGGCCGCTGCCGGTGTGGTGCTGCTGGGAGCAGGCTATGTGATCTCCCAGAGCATCAATGATCCCATGTCTGCCATCGGCATGTTTTTCATCGCGGTGATCCTGGTAATACTGGGAACCTACTGCTGCTTCATCGCAGGCAGTGTGGCCCTGTGCAAGCTGCTGCGGAAGAATAAAAATTACTATTATAAGACCAACCACTTCATTTCGGTCTCTTCCATGATCTACCGCATGAAACGAAACGGTGCCGGCCTGGCCAGCATCTGTATCCTGTCCACCATGGTGCTGGTGATGCTTTCATCCACGGCCTGTATGTATCTGGGCGGGGCAGATGCGGTGGAAAAGAATTATCCACGGGATATGATGGTGAAGATGACCCTGTACGGCGGAGAACTTCCGGAATTTCAGGTCGGCGCCGACGCAGTGGATGCGTGGCTGGAGGAGACTCTGCAGCAGCAGTCCGTGGAAGCAGAGAACCTGGTCAGCTACCGGACCGGTACCTATATGGTGCATCAGGAGGGAAATACCGTGGAGAGCATTCCCTACGGCAATTTCGGAGCGTCCAATACGGTCATGAACGTGGTGATGCTGGAGGACTACAACGCATCGGAAAACAAGACTGCAGATCTGAAGCCGGGCCAGGTGCTGGTGTATGATGATACCGGCCGGTTTACCGGAGACAACCTGACCATCTTCGGCAGGGACTATCAGGTGGCAGGGATCCTGGACGAGATGGCCATGCAGAAGTCCAGCTTCGTGGGCTACAATACCCTGTCTGTGGTGACGGCGGATATGGCGGAGTTTTCCGAAATCTATGGAGAACAGGAGAAGCTGCAGGCAGCTTCCATGAAGGAGCAGGGGGTGGAATCTGCTGCCGACAGCGCAAATTCCTACAGCTACTCTCTGGTATACACCCTTGGATTTGATGAGGATGGCATGTCAGCGGAACAGAAGGATGCAGTGCAGAATGCACTGGACTATCTGGACAATGATGGGTATACGAATGTCATTGAGCCCGCCTTGCAGCAGAGCGGAAGAAACCCGTTCTTTTCTACCCTGACCCTGAATGCGGATTCCAGCGAGGAAGTCCGGGATGCCTTTTACAGCCTTTACGGCGGCATGTTCTTCCTGGGGATCCTTCTGAGCATCACCTTCCTGCTGGGAACGGTGCTGATCATGTATTATAAGCAGATCACCGAAGGCTATGATGATCAGGGAAGATTTGAGATTCTGCGGAAAGTGGGCATGAGCGATACGGAAATCCGAAAGACCATCAATTCCCAGGTGCTGACGGTATTTTTCGCACCGCTGCTGGCAGCGGGCCTACACATTCTCTTTGCCTTTCACATGATTGCGCTGATGCTGTCGGTATTTGCCATTACGAACACCATGCTTCTGGCGCTGATTTCTCTGGGCGTGTTCCTGGTCTTCGGCGTATTCTATGCAGCCGTGTACATGGCCACTTCCAGAGCATACTACCGGATCGTGTCCTGAGCATGAGACTCGCAGTGTGAAACAAACCAAAACCCCGGGCGGGAATATTTTGCGGAGAAACGCATATAGTTAGATGAGAAAAACGCAGGGGGGATAAGCCATGATCAGTACGGACAAACTGAAAAACAAAGAGGTCATCAATATTTTCGACGGGCGGAGCATGGGCTTCGTCAGCGACATCGAGGTGGATCTGGAGCGGGGCGTCATCGACGGCATTGTGATTCCGGGCAGCCGCGGGTTCATGGGATTTTTTCAGAAGGGGGAGGCCGATACGGTGATCAAATGGGAGAACGTGCGGACCGTGGGCGACGACGTGATTCTGGTAGATGTAGAGGGGTATTGAATTCGGACACAAGATGTAGTATAATGGGGGAAAATGAACGATTGCGCTTGTGGAGAAAACAGGAGGAAGAGCCATGAAGTGCCCATTTTGTGACAACCCGGATACCAGAGTCATCGATTCCAGACCGACGGAAGAAGGACATGCCATTCGGCGGCGGCGGGGCTGCGATAAGTGTAATAAGCGGTTTACCACCTATGAAAAGGTGGAGGAGACCATCCTGATGGTGGTGAAAAAGGACGGCAAGCGGGAGGCGTTTGACCGGAGCAAGCTGCTGCGGGGCATTGCACGTGCCTGTGAAAAGCGGCCTGTGACCATGGCAGCCATGGAAGGTATGGTGGATGAGATCGAGCGGATTTTGGGCAGCACCATGGAAAAGGAAGTGGCCAGCGACCGGATCGGGGAACTGGTGATGGACCAGCTGAAGCAGGTGGACGAGGTGGCTTATGTGCGGTTCGCTTCTGTATATCGTCAGTTTACGGACGTGAATACCTTCGTGAAGGAAATCGAGAAGCTGATTGGGAACCACAAGGAATAAGCGCCGGGGCCGGCAGCAAAACGCCGGGAAGGGTGCACGGGAAACAGCATGGAAAAGGAACAGACCGAAATGAAAGAAAAAATCAGAATTGCCATTGACGGACCCAGCGGCGCGGGGAAATCCACCATCGCCAAGGCGGTGGCCAGAGAGCTGGGGATTGACTATGTGGATACAGGTGCCATGTACCGGGCCATCGGCCTGAAGATGACCAGCCGGGGCATGGCCATGGAGGAGAGTGAGGCCCTGCAGAAGATGCTGGATGAGACCGACATCGATTTTCGCAGCGGAGATGTGATCCTGGACGGACAGGTGGTCAGCGACCGGATTCGTACGCCCGAAATCTCCATGGCGGCGTCTGCCTGCTCGGCGCTGGCCATGGTCAGACGGAAGCTGGTGGAGCTGCAGCAGAAGATGGGCCGGGAAAAGAGCATCATCATGGACGGACGGGACATCTGCGAGGTGGTTCTGCCGGATGCGGAGCTGAAGTATTATCTGACGGCGTCGGCAGAGGAACGGGCAAGGCGCAGAACGGCGGAGCTCATTGCGAAAGGGGAAAAGGTGAACTTCGACCAGGTGCTGGCCGATATCGAAATGCGGGACTACAATGATTCCCACCGCGCGGTGACGCCTCTGCGAAAGGCGGAGGATGCGGAGGAGATCGACAGCACATCCATGACCATCGATGAGGTGGTGGGCTACATCTGCAGCCAGGCACGGGCGTAAGGTGCAGGCGTAAGGTGCAGGTACGGATACCGGCGCGGTCCGCAAACCAAATACGAATAATCGGACCCTCGGGAGGCAACAATACCTTCGGAGGGTTTTATTATGGGAAGAAAAGGAA
>JBJESY010000147.1:0-17237 GCA_051883035.1 Anaerovoracaceae bacterium
TGCCTATTTTCGCAACAGGCGCAACCGAATAATCTGAAACAGGTTCCGGTTCAGGTTTCGTTTCCTCTGCCGGAGGATCCTTCAGAAAATCATCCATCACCTTGATCACCGCCCGGTACCGGTCGTGGAGTACGGTTTCCAGGCAGTCCTCAATGACCTGAATGTAACGGGTTCTGATAATATTCAGGATGAAGTCCACATCAATTCCTCCGGAGCGTTTCACCCCGAGATAAGCGATTTTCAGATCACTGTCAATCTGAAAGACTTCCAGCGGCTGCAGCCAGGTATTGAAACTGACAGCGGTAGTCAGCTTTTGAAGTTCTTCCTTCAGTGCTTTTGTCGTTTTTTCATTTCTGTTCATTACTATATGACCTTCAATTCTTTTTTCTGAAACATGTTCTCTGATCTTATTGTACATAAATAGTTATCCACAAGCAAGTATGAATTACATGGAAAACAAAATATATTTTTTAAATTATTTATCCACAGGTTGAGGATAAAATTGTGCATAAGTGAAGAAGTCTTTTTCTTTTGTATTTTCAGCCGTTTGAATCTTTCTGTTCTGATGAAGCCGGGTCTTCTTATGTGGATGTATTTCTGTCTTTTAAACATACATGGAAATCATAAATGTGAATCATAAGAATAAAGAATTTCGTTGACATTACAGAACTTTTGAAGTATACTACTTAGGTATCTGTGTGCCATTGGAATTTAGATGCACACGAACTTATTATTTTAGAAGGGAGAACAACCAATATGAAAATGACTTTACAGCCTAAGAAACGGCAGAGAATGAAGGAACACGGCTTCAGAAAGAGAATGTCCACCAAGAACGGCAGAAACGTGCTGAAGAGAAGAAGAGCAAGAGGCAGAAAGAAATTAACTGCTTAATTTCCTTATGCTTTGAGAGAGCAGAAAATGCTCGAAAAGAGGAAATATGCTGAAAAGAAATGTTTTGCGAAAAAAAACAGATTTTCAGTCGATTTACAATCGCGGAAAATCTGTGGGCGACAGGTTCGTGGTGTTGTTTTACCGGCCCAACGGGCTTGTTTACAATAGGACAGGTTTTTTAGCAAGTAAAAAAGTCGGAAACAGTGTGAAAAGGAACAGGGCGAGACGGCTCATGAAGGAAAGTTACCGTCATCTGGAGGAAAAGCTTCCGCAGCATGTGCATTATGATTTTGTTATTATCGCCAGAAACACCATTTCCGGAAAAAAGTGTGCAGAAGTGGAGAAATCTCTTCTTTCTGCGATGAAACGAGCCGGAGTAATAAAGAAATAATGAAATACGTGAGTTCTTTTTTCAAAAAGATCCTGATAGGACTGGTGAGATTCTATCAGATTTGTATTTCTCCTTTATTTCCACCTACCTGCCGGTTTACGCCCACCTGCTCGGTATATTTCATACAGGCAGTTGAAAAATACGGAGCAATCAAGGGCACTTACTTAGGAATCAAACGGATTCTGAAGTGTCACCCCTGGCATGAGGGGGGCTACGACCCTTTGGAATAATGGAGGAATTGAATGAGAATATTAGCGCAACCAATGGGTTATCTGCTTATGTGGTTATATGAGCTGATCGGTAACTACGGAATTTCCCTGATTATTGTTACCCTGGTCGTAAAGCTCTGTCTATATCCGCTTTATGCGAAGCAGATCATGTCAACTGCGAAAATGTCCAAACTCAATCCGAAGATTAAGGAAATTCAGCAGAAGTATGCGAAAGACCAGATGCTGATGAACGAAAAGCTTCAGGAACTCTATAAGCAGGAGGGCGTCAGCATGTCTGCCGGCTGCCTGCCGATGGTGATTCAGATGTTCATCATTATGGCGCTGTTTGCACTTCTGAGAAATCCGATGGTTTATTTCAGCAACATGGATAATGCAGACATGATGCTGTTTGCGATTCACGAACCTTTCCTTTGGATTAAGGACCTGGCGCAGCCTGATAAGTGGATCCTGCCTGTTGCGGCAGGTATTGCCACATATATTTCCTTCACCATGAACCAGAAGAATAATCTGAACGGCGGAAACAATCCTTCCATGCAGCAGATGAATGTCATGAACAAGATGATGCAGTACATCTTCCCGGTTACCATTCTGCTGATGGCCAGAAGCTATCCGGCCGGTCTGGCAATTTACTGGTTCTTCAGCCAGGTAATTCAGATATTCTATAATATCCGCTTTAACCAGCTGAGAAAAAAAATGAACGAAGAAGAAGCACCGAAGGGAAAGAAAAAAAGCAAGGCAAGAGCATAAGTGCATTGGAGGAACAGAATTAATATGGATTATTCTGAAAAATGGGGCACAGACGTCGAGACTGCCGTAAAACTGGCGCTGGATGATCTGCAGCTTACAATAGACGAAGTCGATGTGACAGTCCTGGAAGAACCTTCAAGAGGTTTTTTCGGTATCGGTTCCAAACTTGCAAAAGTAAGAGTTGAAAAGAAAAAGCCTGTGAAGGTGGAAGAGAAAAAGCAGGAAGCACCTGCTGTGAAAGAAACACCGAAGGCAGAATCTTCCGAAAAGCCTGTAAGAACCGAAAAGCCTGCGAAATCTGAGAAACAGCAGAATGGAAAGGCTTCCGGAGAACAGGAAACCAGAACAGCATCACCGAAGCGTAACAATAACAGAAGAGACAGAAACAACCGAAATAATAAACCGAAGAGAGATCGTCGTGAAAGAGAAGTGAAAGAATTCCATGAACCGATCGAACCGGTGATTGCAAGAGTTCCGGAGGAAGAGCTGACAGTATGTGAAAATCATATTGCACTGGATTTTCTTGCGGAAGTAACCGAACAGATGGGTCTTTCTCTGGATATTACCGCGAAAGAAGGCGGCGATGCCCTGTACATCGACATTCAGGGTAAGGATTCCGGTACAATTATCGGAAAGCGCGGACAGACGCTGGATGCCATCCAGTATCTGACCAGTCTGGTCGTCAATAAAGATCAGGAAAAATACACCAGAGTTGTCGTGGATGCGGAGAATTACCGCGCCAAGAGAGAAAAGACTCTGGAAATGCTGGCAATCCGCCTTGCCAACAAGGTGGTGAAAACCAGAAGAAGTGTGAAACTGGAACCAATGAATCCGTATGAACGGAAAGTAATCCACGCCACACTGCAGAACCACCCTTATGTCACTACGAAGAGTGAGGGTCAGGACCCATACAGACGGGTTATCATCGAATTAAAATAATTGGAATACAGCCCGCTTTTCTTAGAGCGGGCTGTTTTATTCAGATTTTATTCAGAATATTTCACAAAACACTGAAGGAGAAGGTTATGGAAGAGACCATTGCTGCCATTGCCACAGCGCTGGGAGAGGGAGGCATCGGCATCGTCAGAATCAGCGGAGAGGAGGCCCTGCCAATTCTCCGAAAAATATTCCGGGGACGAAACACAGAGGATAAGGTTCTCACATACGGCCATATTTATGATAATTTCACCGGTGACTGCGTCGATGAGGTCATGGCTGTCTATATGAAAGGACCCCACTCTTATACAGCAGAAGACGTGGTGGAAATTCAGTGTCACGGCAGCATTGTATCCCTGCGCAAAATCCTTTCGCTGGCACTTCGAAACGGCGCACGGCTTGCGGAACCCGGGGAATTTACCAAGCGGGCTTTTCTCAACGGCAGACTGGATCTTTCCCAGGCAGAGGCAGTCATCGATCTGATTCGTGCCAAGTCAGATGCTTCTTTTGATGTGGCATTGGGTCAGCTGGAAGGAAAGCTTGGAAACGTGGTTCGTGAAATACGAGCAGACATTCTGGATCTTCTGGTGAATATTACAGTGAACATCGATTATCCGGATGAAGATATCGAAGAACTGACCTATGAAAATCTTTTATCCGGCTTAACCCAGGTGAAGAATAAATTAACCGATCTTCTTGCCACGGCAGATACAGGCAGAATGCTCCGGGAAGGGCTTTCGGTTTCCATTATCGGCAAGCCTAATGTGGGAAAATCCTCTCTGATGAATGCACTGCTTCGGGAGACCCGCGCTATCGTGACGGAGATTCCCGGAACCACCAGAGATACCATTGAAGAAATGCTGTCCATACGAAACATTCCTGTAAAACTGACAGATACGGCAGGAATCCGCCAGACGGAAGATATCATCGAAAAAATCGGAATCGAAAAGAGTAAGGAATCCTTCAACCAGTCAGATCTTGTTCTTTTCATGATAGATGGCAGCAGAGAACTGGATTCTGAGGATGAAGAGATTCTTTCTCATCTGGGAGACCGGCAGGTAATTGTAATACTGAATAAGCTTGATCTTCCGCAGAAGGTTACGTCCGATCAGCTGCGGCAGCGCATCCCGTCGGCTGTCATCATTGAAACTTCTCTGAAAGAAGAGAAGGGAATTTCTGAAATTGAAGATGCCATCGCAGATCTGGTATACGGCGGTCAGGTGAAGCAGAAAAACAGCGTGCTGGTAACCAGTGTACGTCATAGGAATCTGCTGGAACAGGCAGCTTCTTCTGTCACGGACGCAATTTCCATGGCGGAAATCCGTCAGCCGCTGGAATTTCTCGAGATTGATGTGAACCGGGCTTACGAACTGCTGGGAGAGATTATCGGCGAAACCGTGTCCGGCGATGTAATCAACGAAGTGTTTGCAAGATTCTGTCTGGGTAAATAATCCCGGAAGATAAAATAGATGATTTGGAAGGAGCGAAAAATGGAACATATTTTTATGGGGGAATACGATGTCATTGTCGTCGGTGCCGGACATGCCGGCTGTGAAGCGGCACTGGCATGCGCCAGAATGGGAAAAGAAACCCTGCTCTGCTCCATGAATCTGGAAGCAGTGGCCATGATGCCCTGCAATCCATCCATCGGAGGAACCGGAAAGGGACATCTGGTCCGGGAGATTGATGCCCTGGGCGGAGAGATGGGGAAAAATATCGATAAAACATTTATTCAGAGCAAAATGCTCAATACAGCCAAGGGACCTGCAGTGCATTCTCTCCGGGCGCAGGCGGACAAGAACAGATACCATCTGGAAATGAAAAAGACCATCGAGCATACGGAGCATCTTTCCATGCGGCAGATGGAAGTCACCGATCTGATTGTGGAAGATGGAAAAGTATGCGGGATCGAAACGAGAACCCATACCTGGTATAAAGCCAAGGCCGTCATTCTTGCTACTGGAACTTTCCTTCGCGGGAAAATATTTATCGGTGACAGTGCATTCGAAAGCGGTCCCAACGGACTGGCCCCATCCAATGATCTGGCAGATAATCTGAAGAAACATGGAATGAAGCTGCGCCGGTTCAAGACCGGAACACCTGCCAGATGTCTGGGCCAGAGTCTGGATTACTCGAAGATGCAGGAACAGAAAGGGGATGATCATATCGTTCCTTTCTCTTTCATGAATGATTCCGTTGGCGAAAATCAGGTTTCCTGCTGGTTGACGTATACCAACGAGGAAACACATAAAGTGATCCGCGCCAACTTCCACCGGTCTGCTCTCTTCGGCGGTCAGATCGAGGGAATCGGTCCGCGGTACTGTCCATCCATTGAGGACAAGGTGAACCGGTTTGCGGATAAGGAGCGGCATCAGCTGTTTATTGAACCGGAGGGACTGGATACGGATGAAATGTACATACAGGGCATGAGTTCCAGCCTGCCGGAAGATGTACAGCTGGCGTTTTACAGAACCATACCCGGTCTGGAGAATCTGCGCATCGTTCGTCCGGCCTATGCCATAGAATATGACTGTATCGATCCGCAGGATCTCCAGCTGAATCTGGAATATCGTCATATTGAGAATCTGTTTTGTGCCGGGCAGTTCAACGGAAGTTCCGGGTATGAAGAGGCTGCGGCGCAGGGGCTTATGGCAGGAATTAACGCCGCACTGAAAATTTCCGGAAAAAATCCGCTGATTCTGGGAAGAGACGAGGCTTATATCGGCGTTCTCATCGACGATCTGGTCACCAAAGGTACCAATGAGCCTTACCGAATTATGACCAGCAGAGCCGAATACAGGCTGGTTCTGCGGCAAGATAATGCAGATCAGCGTCTTACGGAAAAAAGTTACAGTATAGGACTGGCAAGTCAGGAAAGATATGATCGCTATCTGGCAAAGAAACAAGCAGTCGCCAACGAAGCGGCCCGCCTGGAGGAAAAGCTGGTGGGTCCGAAGGAGGCAAATGATTTTCTGATTGCCAGGGGAACCTCTCCGCTGCAGAATCGTGTTTCCATGGCTGAACTTCTCCGTCGTCCGCAGATTTCTTATGTGGATCTGGCGGAAATCGATGACGAAACCAGACCTACACTTTCTTACCACGAAGTGACACAGCTGGAAGTGCAGGTGAAATATGAAGGATATATTCAGAAACAGATGGCACAGATCGAGCGGTATAAGAAACTGGAGAACCGTAAACTTTCGCAGCATTTCGATTACAGTCAGATAGAAGGTCTGCGAATTGAAGCGGTGCAGAAGCTGAATCAGATTCAGCCGGAATCGGTGGGACAGGCATCCCGCATCAGCGGTGTGTCTCCTGCTGACATCAATGTACTTCTGGTTTATCTGGAGAAACAGAGAAGAAAGGGTCAGTCATGATGCAGATAAAAGAAGCGTTTGATGCAGTCGGTGTTTCCTGCACATCCCAGATGGCGCAGCAACTGGAACGCTATATGGAAGGTGTTCTGTCTTGGAATGAAAAGGTCAATCTGACTTCAATTACAGACCGAGATGAATTCATCATCAAACACTTCCTGGATTCTGTGCTTTGCTGTGGATTTCCAGAATTTCAGGCTGCGAAACATATCATCGATGTGGGAACAGGCGGCGGCTTTCCTGGTGTCCCTCTTGCCGTTGTTTCACCGGAGAAACAGTTTATTCTGATGGATTCTCTGAAAAAAAGGTTGAACATCATCGACGAGTTGACGACTTCCATCGGGATTCGGAATGTTTCCACTGTCCATGCCCGTGCAGAGGAACTGGCCAGGAATAAGGAACATCGTGAGCAGTATGATCTCTGCGTTTCAAGGGCAGTTGCAAATCTTGCAACCCTGTCTGAATATTGTCTTCCTTTCATACGGCAGGGGGGTTACCTTCTGGCCTATAAGGGTCCGGATGCAGAGGAAGAAATTGCACAGGCGAAAAAAGCCATCTTTTTGCTTGGCGGTCAGCTGGAGCGGATCGAATCTGCTCCGCTGAACCGGTACGGCCTGGATCATCGGATTTTGTTCATAAAAAAAGTAAGAAATACGCCGGCGAAATATCCCAGAAAAGCCGGAACCCCGTCGAAAGATCCCCTGAAATAGCGAAAACAGGGGATTTGCTTTTTTTCTTGACAGAAAAAAAGCAACACATGTTTCTCGGGAAATGATATGATTTCCCTGAGAAGTGTGTACAGGCCTTTCTACAGAAGGGCCGGAGAAAAAGGAGGAAGTATGATGTTAGAGATGCTGGGAAAGAAATCCGGTCGATTTACTGCCGTGCTGCGGGGTGCACCGCCGTCCGTTCCCGAGGCTGTGGAAACGGAGCGGGACGTTTCTTCTCTGAAGCAGGAAGTGGTTCAGATTCCATTGCAGCAGATTTTCCTGAATCCGCAGCAGCCTCGCAAGATTTTCCGGGAGGAAGAACTTACACAGCTGGCTGCATCCATTCGTGATTATGGTGTTTTGCAGCCAATCCTGGTAAAACCGGCTGCGGAAGGCAGCTTTATGGTCATTGCCGGAGAGAGGCGATACCGGGCTTCCTGTCAGGCAGGTCTTTTTACGATTCCAGCTATCGTTCGGACCATGGAGGAGGAAGAAGCTGCCCTGGTTGCCCTGGTGGAAAACGTCCAAAGAGAAAATCTCGGATATCTGGAGGAAGCCCGTGCCTATAAGAAACTGATGGAAGACTTCGGTCTGACCCAAAGTGAAATCGCACAGAAAGTAGGGAAGCAGCAATCCACCATATCCAACAAAATCCGAATTCTCTCACTGCCCGATGACATTCAGGAGGTTCTGACGGAACATAGGCTTACGGAACGGCATGCGCGGGCTCTGCTTCGTGTGCAGGGGGAGAATGACAGGCGAAAGGTCATTGCCCGGGTGATAAAGAATAATCTTAACGTGAAGCAGACAGAAAAACTGGTGGAAGATCTGCTTTCGGGGCAGGAGGAACAACGTCGGAAGAAGAACAAGATGAACTATTTCAGTTATAAAATTTATGTCAACACGATTCGTAAAGCGTTTTCACAGATTAAAGAAATGGAAGAAAATGCCATAATGATACAGGAAGATAAGGGGGATGTGATGGAACTGAAAATCGTAATTCCGAAAAAAGACCGATGTTTCACGTGAAACATCGGTCTTTTTTTCTGAAATTAGTAGAAAAAAACAAGAAAGTATTATATAATAGAACATGGCAGCCTTCGGGCAATCTACACAGGAGGGATAAACGACTTTGGGAAAAGCAATCGCAATATTTAATCAAAAGGGCGGAGTAGGAAAAACCACGACAAATATCAATCTGGCAGCCTGCCTTGCAATCAAGGGGAAAAAGGTACTGATACTTGATATCGATCCACAGGGAAATACCACCAGTGGTATCGGCGTATCGAAAAAGAATTTAGATAAAACAGTATATAACATTTTAGTAGATCAAAATTTTGATCCGAGAGAAGCTATCATACAAACCACCGTGGAGAATCTGGACCTGATTCCGGCTAGCGTAGATCTGGCAGGTGCGGAAGTGGAACTGGTGCAGATGAAAGGAAGAGAGATTTCTCTGAAAAAAGGGCTGGATAAAATACGTCATATGTATGATTATATCTTCATCGATTGCCCGCCTTCACTGGGTCTGCTGACAATTAA
Source organism: Anaerovoracaceae bacterium (assembly GCA_051883035.1). Classification (GTDB taxonomy): domain Bacteria; phylum Bacillota; class Clostridia; order Peptostreptococcales; family Anaerovoracaceae; genus RGIG7179. The sequence continues at coordinate 8,822 of JBJESY010000147.1, forward strand.
TTCACTGACAGCAGTTGACAGTGTTCTGATTCCGATCCAGTGTGAATTCTATGCTCTGGAAGGTGTGAGCCAGCTGGTGAGCACCATTGAACTGGTGAAAAAGAGTCTGAATCCAAAGCTGACGGTACAGGGAGTCATTCTCAGCATGTTTGACGGAAGAACCAATCTGTCTCTTCAGGTGGTGCAGGAAGTGAAAAAGTATTTCGGCGGAAAGGTGTACTCTACAGTCATTCCGAGAAATGTAAGACTGGCAGAAGCGCCGAGCTATGGAATGCCAATTACAGAATACGATCCGAAATCAAGAGGTGCGGAAGCATACATGGATTTTGCAGAAGAATTCCTGGAGTTGGAGGAAGAGTAGAATGGCAGCAGTGAAAAAAGGAGGACTGGGCAGAGGACTGGATGCATTGTTTGCAGATGTGCCTGTATCTGCACCGGAAGCAGAAAAAACAGAAGAAAAAAGTAAGGCTGAAGTGCCGGTGAAAGACAGAGTGAATTATATCGGAATTCATGAAATTATGCCCAATGTAAATCAGCCAAGAAAAACTTTTTCAGAAGAAAAAATTGAAGAACTGGCAGATTCCATCCGGGAGCATGGAATCATACAGCCGATGGTCGTAAGAAAGAAAGAGAAAGGGTATGAAATTGTTGCCGGTGAAAGAAGATGGCGCGCAGCAATGAAAGCCGGACTGTCGGAAGTGCCCTGCCTGATTCGGGAACTGAGTGATGAACAGAATATGCTCATCGCCATCATAGAAAATATGCAGCGAGAGGATCTGAATCCCATTGAAGAAGCAGAAGGGCTGCATCAGATGGTCAGCACCTTCGGCCTGACCCAGGAACAGGTATCGAAAAGCGTAGGAAAGAGCAGGCCATATATTACCAACTCCCTGCGTCTGCTGAAACTGCCGGAATATATCCGTATAAAGGTTTCGGAAGGGGAACTGACTGCAGGCCACGGAAGGACGCTCATTACTGTGGAAGATTTGAATCTGCAGAGACAGCTTTGCGATAAGATTGTAGAAGAAGGATTATCGGTTCGCCAGACGGAGAAGCTGGTTGCCGAACTGGGAAAAGGACCGAAAAAGAAACCGGTGCAGAAGCAGAAAAATCCGGACACCGTCCGTGTGGAAGAAGAGCTGAAATCGATACTGGGAACGAGAGTAAACATCGTGGAAAAAGGAAAAAAAGGAAAGATTGAAATTGAATGTTTCAGCCGCGATGAGATGAATCGTCTCATAGAACTGTTGAAAAAACTGGGTTAAAGGGAGATGTTTCACATGAAACGTTTACTGTGGATTGTCGCACTGTGGATTGTATGGAATCTGTTCACCTTTTTACAGATGGGTCTGGATAAGAGAAAAGCAATCAAGGGAAAAGAAAGAATCAGCGAAAAAGCATTGATACTATGTGCCTTTTTCATGGGGGCAGTGGGAAGCGGTGCAGGGATGCTGGTCTTTCACCATAAAACGAAGAAGTGGAAGTTCCGTGTTTTGATTCCGCTGGCCTTGCTGGTCAATCTGGCAGTATTCGTCTGTATCGGATATCTGATGCAAAGCATATAAGAAAAACAGAGGGTCTCTGGAAAGGGACCCTCTTTTCGACAGCAACAGGAAGGAATGAGATGTATGGAGAAACCACATGTGAAGAGTATAGAAGAAAGCAGCAGGCAGGAACGGGCGGAACATCTGATGGAAAAATGCAGGGACATACTGCGAAAAGAAAAAATCCCAGCCTCCGAGAGAATCGCAGAACTGAAAATTAATGACGGAATTCGAAGCCGGTTTGGGAGTTGTAGAAAAGTACACGGAGCGGATAACTGCAGTGCAGATTACCAGATTGAGATCAGCGGAAGGCTTATGACAGGAGATGACAAAGCCATTGAAACCGTGCTTCTTCACGAACTGCTGCATACGTGTTACGGATGCATGAACCACGGAAAACGATGGAGACAATATGCAATGCGGCTAAATCAAAAGTATGGATATGAGATAAAAGCGACTTCCGGGTATGAGGCCTTTGGTCTGGAGGATCCGGGAAGCAGAGAACAGGTCCGGTACAGAATCGTATGTGTGAATTGCGGCATGGAATTCACGAGAAAAAGACGATGTCCGATCATGGTAAATACTGACAGATATCGATGCGGTAAATGTGGTGGAAGGCTTGAAATTCGATGAATTCTACTATATCTTGTAGATGAAAAATGAAAAGAAATGTGGTAAAATATATAGGAGTGCCTTTCGAAACAGATGGACTCATCCGCGTGGGCTTTTGTGGCGGGATTATCACAAAATCAACACCAAGGAGAAAGGACACGTATGTTATAATAAGCAAGGGAGGAAATCATGTCTGAACGAAGGCTTGAAAGAATCATTTCTTCATATATTCCAATGCCTGTCTGCATTATAAACAGACTGGGCAAGGTGGTGGAAGCCAACAGCAGAATCGGCGAGGTATTCCTCTATGACGGAATCGGGGGCGGCGATATTTTTGCGCTGACCGGAATTCGTGCTGCAGATTTGTATGAAGCGGCTGAAAAGGATCAGCATCCTCTGCTGAAGCGAAATGATAAGATTTTTCGGCTTATGCTGCAGAAGGGCTCTGATATAATGAGTGAAGAGGATGGAGACCTGACCATCGTTTTCAACGATGTCACAGGGCTTGAAGATCTGAAAGACCGGTATAATAACGAAAAAGCATGCATGGCGAAGATTCAGGTGGATAATTATGATGAGCTGACCTCCAGTACGAGCACAGAAAAGAGACTGATCCTTTCCGGTGAAATTGACAGGCTGATCCGGCGGTGGTGCGGAAGAGTCAATGCATCTGTCAACCGGGTGAGAAATAATGCATATGTGGCATGGTTCGAACAGCAGTATCTGGATCGTCTGATTACCAATAAATTTGATATTCTGGACGAGATTCGAAATGTGGAAACCGGTGCGGATTTTCCTGCCAGCCTGAGCATCGGCGTAGGTGTAGGAGGAAAGAATCCGGCACAGACGGAGGAATATGCAGATGCAGCACTGGATCTTGCACTGGGACGGGGCGGCGATCAGGCTGTGGTGAAGCGCAATCTGAAGATTGAGTACTACGGCGGAAAACTGCAGACTGTAGAAAAAAGCAATAAGGGAAAATCCAAAATTGTGGGTCATGCCCTGAAACAGCTGGTGGTGCAGGCTGGAAAGGTCTTTATCATGGGCCATCAGAATCCGGATATGGACTGCTTTGGAGCAGCTCTCGGCATTTCCAGATTCTGCGAGCTTTTCGAGAAAAAGGCAAGTATCGTCATAGATGAATATAATGATGCGCTGCAGAGCATTTATCTGCAGGCAAGACAGAGTGAGAATTATCAGCTGATCAGCAGTGAAAAAGCATTGGGACAGGTGGATGGAGAGAGTCTTGTTATCGTGCTGGATACCCATCGTCCAAGTATGACCCAGTGTCCGAAGCTTCTGGAAAAGACAGACCGAATCGTTGTTATTGACCACCATCGGAAGATGGAAGAATTCATTGAAAATCCAACACTGGCTTATATGGAGTCCTATGCTTCCTCAACCTGTGAACTGGTGGCGGAAATCCTTCAGTATATGGCCAGCAAAAAAAGCCTGGTGAAGCTGGAGGCAGAAGCCCTTCTGGCGGGGATTACCGTGGATACCAACGGGTTTGCCATAAAGACAGGCGTACGTACCTTTGAAGCGGCCGCATGGCTCCGAAGACAGGGCGCAGATCCTACGGAGGTAAAGCGGTTCTTCCAGAAGGATCCACTGAGTTTTCGCATCAATGCAGAAGCTCTGGCCTCTGCAAGATTTCTGGAAAACGGTGTGGCTTTATCCATTTGCAGAGAGCCTCATTCTGATGAACAGGTCATCTGTGCACAGGTGGCAGACCAGCTGCTGACGGTGAAAGGAGTAAAAGCAGCATTTGTCGTCGGCGTCAACGGAGAAGGAAGGACCGTAATCAGTGCAAGATCCATGGGTGCAGTCAATGTACAGGTGGTTATGGAAAAATTTGGCGGAGGCGGACATCTGACCACGGCCGCTGCACAAGTAGATATGCCGAAAGAAGAAACGGCAGAAAAAATTATAAAGATAATGGAGGAAATGTTACATGGTAGTAATTCTTAACAGAGATATAAAGGGAACCGGAAAGGCCGGCGATGTGGTGAAGGTCAGCGACGGATATGCAAGAAATATGCTGATTCCGAGAGGCTGGGCAACCGAAGCAACGGAAGGAAACGTACGCAGCCTGGAAAAACAGAAAGCCATCGCTGCAGAAAAGAAAGCAGAAGAAAAAGCAGCTGCGCAGGCGCAGGCCGAAAAAATCAAAACCCTTTCTGTCACCATAAAAACGAAGGCAGGTGACGGCGGGAAAATTTTCGGATCCATTACATCAAAGGACATTGCAGATGCACTGAAGGCGCAGCACAAGCTGACCGTAGACAAGAAAAAGATACAACTGGACAGCCCGATCAAACAGACCGGCGAGATGGAAGTTGCCATAAAGCTGTATCCGGAAGTTACAACGACACTGAAGGTCATCATCGTAGCGGAATAGGAATACAGCGTAAACGGGAAGCAGTAAACAGAATGGAGTAAGGTTATGGTAGAACGGATCCCGCCCCATAATGAGGAAGCGGAGCGGTGCGTACTGGGTGCATCCATGCTCAGCAAGGATGCACTGTATGATGTCATCGAAGAAGTGACAGTCGATGATTTCTATAACGAGAATCATCGGGAGATCTTCAAGGCCATCATGGATCTGTACAGGGAAAATTCACCGGTCGATATGCTGACTGTGTGTGAAACTCTGAAAAAAAAGAAAGCATTGGACATGGTAGGAGGAAGAGCATACATCGCTACCCTGACCACAGAGGTACCGTCCACGGTCAATGCAGGAGAATATGCGAAAATCGTTTCGGAGAAAGCAGCCCTGCGGCAGCTGATCAATGCAGCAGAGGAAATCATGAATAAGGGGTACGAAGGGAAGGATGACGCGAAGGAAGTCCTGAACTTTGCAGAAGCCGGTATCTTTCAGATTGGCCAGAAGCGGCAGAAAAGCGACTACACCCAAATTCAGGATATTCTGCTGAAAAATGTGGAGATCATTGATGCAGCATCCAAGAACCAGGGAAAAGTTGTAGGAATTCCCACCGGATTCAAGGATCTGGATGAACTGACGTCCGGTCTGCACCGTTCGGATCTGATTATACTGGCAGCGCGGCCTGCCATGGGAAAAACAGCCTTCGCGCTGAATATCGCACAGCAGACGGCGGTCAAAGCCGGATCTTCCGTACTGATTTTCAGCCTGGAAATGTCCAAGGAGCAGCTGGGACAGCGCCTGCTTGCCATTCAGGCCAGAGTGGAGATGCAGAAGCTGAAGACTGGAAACCTGGACCGTAAGGACTGGGACCGGCTGAATATGGCCTTGGATGAACTCCACAGTTCGAAAATATTTATAGATGATACACCGGGAATTTCCATCATGGAAATGCGGAATAAATGCCGACGTCTGAAGGCAGAGCATGGACTGGACCTGGTGGTAATCGACTATCTGCAGCTGATGCAGTTTGACGGTAGGGCAGACAGCCGGCAGCAGGAAATTTCTGCAATTTCCAGACACCTGAAGCTGCTTGCCAGAGAAATGGACTGTCCGGTCATCGTTTTATCTCAGTTGTCCCGGGCACCGGAGCTCCGGCAGGATCATCGGCCGATTTTATCCGACCTCAGGGAATCGGGTTCCATCGAACAGGATGCGGATATCGTAATCTTCCTGTACCGGGATGATTATTATAACCCGGATAACAGCGAGAAACACGGCATCTGCGAAGTGAACGTGGCCAAGCACAGAAGCGGCCCGACAGACAAAGTAGAACTGACATGGGTGGAACGATACACCAAGTTCAGTGATAAAGCACTGTAATGTAAATGAAAATGCGCAAGCGGAAAGGAGCAGCGATGATTACGAAAGACATGACCGTGATTGAAGTTCTGAATATGGGGCAGCAGTATGGCCGGGTGTTTGACAAGTTCCTGCTGACCTGCGCAGGCTGTCCGGGAGCGGAAAGCGAGACACTGGAAGAGGCAGCAAAAGGCCACGGCGTCAGGCTGGAGTGCCTTCTGGAGGCGCTGAACCAGGCAGCAGAATAAAGCTGACGGAGGCACTGAATGAATTTTATCAAAGGAAAGATAAAAGATTTTTATCTTCTGACAAGTGAAATAGAGAATATTTTTCTGAATGAATATATGCCGGGTGCACCGGGGGATCATGTGAAGGTCTATCTGTTCGGGTTTATGTATGCACAGCAGGGGGAAGAAATGAGCCATGCGACTCTGGCGCGCCAGCTGCGCCTGTCATTGGAGCAGGTGGATCAGGCCTGGACCTACTGGTCGGATATGGGTGTCGTAAAAAAACACCCGCGGCGGGATGCCGGAGATGGAGGCTGTCATGCGGACAGAAGCAACTCATCGTTAAATTACGATGTGGAATTTCTTCATCTGCGGGAGCAGATGTACAGAAGCCCGCTGACGGAAGTGCAGGCGGAGCCGGATACCTATGGGGAAGAAGCCGACGAAATGCTGCAGAACCAGGAGGTGAAAACACTTCTTTCAGATATTCAGCTGATTACCGGAAGAACCCTGAGTGCAGGAGAAGCACAGGAAATATACAGCTGGCTTACGGATCTGGGAGCGAAGCCGGAAGTCATCGCCCAGGCATACGCCTATTGCGTGAGCCGCGGAAAAAGCAATGTAAAATATATTTCCAAGGTGGTAACCCAGTGGACAGGCCAGGGCTTCCAGACGAAAGAAGAGGTGCAGCAGTATCTGGATGAAGTGGAACAACGTTTCGGAATGCAGAAGCGGATTCTCCAGTCACTGGGCATGAACCGCAGTGCGACGGAAGCAGAAAAGGAACTGATGAACCGCTGGTTTGACGAAATGCATTTCAGCCTGGAGCGAGTGCTGGAAGCCTGCGGCCGGACGGTTTCCATCTCCAATCCGAACCTGCGCTATGTGAATAGAATACTGGAAAACTGGTATCAGGAAGCGAAGAAAGAGGGTCGGGATGTAAATAAGAAAGTCACCGTCACGCAGACCGTACTCAACAGATACTATGAATTCCTTCGCAAGAAGGAAGAAAAGGAAGCGCAGGAGCGAAAAGAAGAAATATATAAGAAACTGCCGCGTATCAGGGAAATCGATCAGATGCTCACGGAGCTGGGCAGCAGCATTTCCCGCAATCTTCTTTCCGGCGGCAGGAAAAGTGACATCGAAGGGATTCGGCGTCAGATGAGAGAACTGGAAAGTGAGAGGGCTGTTCTACTGACAGAAAACGATTTTCCCATTGACTATACAGACTTGAAATATTCTTGCGAAATCTGCAGGGATACCGGCATGACCGAGGACGGACGCCGCTGCACCTGCACAGGAAGGAGAATAGAAGAGGCAGAATTATGGCAAAAATCAAACTGAAAAAACCACAGAGGAAGAGCCTGGATTTTCTCATAGATCTGGGTGCAGGACTGATTCATATCATCGATGAGATTCTCGACGAAATCAGCGAAATCGGCAAAGACGGCGGGGAACTGATTATCGATGTGGCAGCAGGTGCGGTGAAACTGTTTGATAAAACAGCTGACTTGATTGACTGGATCGCAGGTAAGACCTTTATCCTTGCAGCCAGAAAAGTGCACGACGGAAGAATGAAGCTCCATGCTTACCGCCGTGAACTGATCAAGCTGTTCATGGTGGCTCTCATAGGAGGAACCGCCATCATTGCTCTGATTTCACTGGTAACCGATTATGAATACGCATATAACGGAAGAACTCTGGGCATTGTTAAGGACCAGCAGGATGTGCTGGAAATTCTGGATCTGGTCAGTGAAGAACTGACGCAGGAATACGGCTCCAGCATTACCATCAATCCGGAAACAGATATTACATTCACACCGGTTTTCTCTTACGGAAAGGAAATCGACGATGCAGACACCGTGCTGAAGCGTTTCACCTACATGGGTGATATTCAGGCGCAGGCATATGCCATCTATGCAGACGGAGATCTTCTTGCAGTAGTGGAAAGTGAAAAGATTGCCAATGAAGTACTGGATAAAGTGCTGGACAACTTCCTGAAAAACGATGACAACGTGGAATATGAATACGTGGGCTTCGCAGAAGAAATCGAAATCGAGCCGTATAATACTTCCCTTGCCAACGTAACCAGCAAAAACGCAGCATATAACAAAATCAAAAACGGCGGGCAGCAGGAAGTCACCTATGAAGTGGTTGCCGGAGACACGCTGTCCGGTATCTGCGAAAAGCTGGAAGTCAGCCTGAAGGAGCTGCAGTCCATGAACGAGGGACTGGATGAAAACTCACCGATTCATGTGGGCGACAAATTCGTCATCTCGCAGGAAGTT
>JBJESY010000148.1:0-3224 GCA_051883035.1 Anaerovoracaceae bacterium
TCGGCGGATGGGCTGACGTGGGGATCACCGGAGAAGAACTGATCGCCCAGATGGACCGCTTCGAAATCGAAAAGACGGTCCTCTGCAATGAGGATAACGATCTGACCCTGGAAATGATGGAGAAATATCCGGGTCGAATCGTCGGTGCCGTTTATGTGAATCCGCTGAATCCGGCTACCGTGGACTCTATGGAGCATTATTTTGAAAAGGGATTTCAGACCGTGAAGCTGAACCCGCTCCGCCATGCATACTGTGCAGACACGGAGGCTCTGGATCCCATTTTGGATAAGGCGGAGAAGGCCGGCGTTCCGGTCTGCATTCACAGCGGACATCCTCCGTATTCTCTGCCGTGGCAGATCGGCCTGCTGGCAGAACGGCATCCCAATGTAAAGATTATGATGATTCACATGGGTCACGGTCATGGCGTATATATCGACGCCGCGCTGAAGATGGCTCAGCGGTATCCCAACATCTGGCTGGAAATGTCCGGCATGCCCATGCCGTCAAAGATCCGGGAAGCGTACGAGACCGTAGGCAAAGACCGGATCATGTTCGGTACGGACACGCCGTTCCACGATCCTTCTGTAGAGCTGCAGAAGGTGCTGGTCAGCGGTGTGGATGAAGAGGGAATCCGGAGAATCCTCTATGACAACGCAGCAGACTTTTTCGGGCTGCGGGGTTAGAAGGCACCACATCAGATTTCATAGAAAAAACAATCCCTGCACCGTTTGCTTCGGGCAGGGACTTTTTTCATATTTTTGGATTTTACTCCGGACTCTACATGACGGAAAACTTCCGGGTGGCATTCAGATAGCGGGACAGCATGCCCAGGTTGGCATAATAATAGGAGAACTTGTCCTTCTTTTTCACTTCCACCAGACCGGAGGACACCAACTTCTTCACATGCTGGCTGATGGTAGCCTGCGCGTAATCGAAATGCTCCACCAGATCCTTGTTGCAGACGGTGACCATGGCCTTGTTAGCCTGCATGATGTAGCGGAAAATTTTCACTCTCGCCGGGTGTGCCAGCGCGTCGGACACATTGGCAATGAGCAAAATCTCTTCTTCCGGCATGTTTTCGGTTGCCATATCGGTTTCTTTTCTTAATCTCATCGTATCGTAAACTTCCTTTTTTCAATGTCTTCTTTTCTGTACCCAAGGTATTATACTATAAAAATCAAAGTTTGGGAAGATGGAGAATGTCGTTCATCACTGCAGTATATCCAGATCAAGCCGGTAAATCATATCGCCTTGCGGCTTTTCCTTTTGAATAAACATCAGCATATAGATCGGATAATAAGTTACCTTTTCTGAAGTGCTTACATTGCCGTTGTGGAACACATACGCAGCTGGAATGGCATAGCTGGTATTGGCCATCACATTGCTCAGAGCGGCGTGTTTCGTGTAGTCCTTCCCTGACTTGATTTCAATTGGAAGGACATTTCCGGACTGCTCAATCAGAAAATCCAGTTCCCCCTGTTTCTTACTGTTGAAGTAAAAGAGGTCAAAGCCATGGGCTTTTAATTCCTGCGCCGCCACATTCTCGTAGACGGAGCCGAAATTGATATCCTTTTCGCGGTTGAGAATACGGATCTGAATATCATCCATATACATGGATGCCAGCAGACCCACATCCGCCATGAAAAGCTTAAACAGGTTCTTTGATTTGGAGAGCAGCAGCGGAGAAACTGGCTCATCCACGCAAAATGCGGGCAGCGCCACACCTGCTTCTTTCAGCCAAAGAAAACTGTTGCTGAATTTTGAAAAACGAAAGTTTTCGTTCAGATTTTTCAGAATGAAGCGCTTGTTTTTCGCATTAAGTTCACTGGGGATCAGATTGAATATATCCTCAATATAGAGCTTTTGATCAGGATCATATTTGGAGATGTCTTTCTTATACAGTGCGACGATGGATTGCTGAATACGCTGGACTTCGCGGAGATTGTTGGTCTGCAGGTACTGCATGACCACCGCAGGCATTCCGCCGACGATAAGATAAAGGCGGAACAGATCCATCATCTTTTCGTGGATGAGAGGATCCACAGGGACCCTTTCCTCGAAAGACTTCTTCAGCGTTTCGATGATGCGGGGTGCAACTCTGTTTGCCAGTACAAACTCTTCGAAGTCGAGAGGATACATCTCGATGATATCCATATACCCTACCGGCATGGAACGGATGTCTTTCAGTTCGACACCCAGCAGGGAACCACTCAGGATATATCGGTAGCTGCCCTCTTCCACCAGAAATTTGATCGCAGTCACGATTTCTCTGCACTCCTGCACTTCATCCAGAAAAATCAGGGTTTCGCCTGGAATTAAATCGGAGTCTGCCACCAGAGATAAGCGCATAAGAAGATCCTTGCTGTTCTTCGCATTTTCAAACAGCTCTCTGGCAGCCGGATTTTCCAGAAAGTTAATCTCTGCAAAAGACCGGAAATTATGACGGCCAAATTCCCGGATACTGAACGTCTTACCGACCTGTCTCGCACCTGTAACAAGCAGTGCTTTTTTTTGCTCATCTTCTAAAAAATGCTGCAGTTCCTGTTCGACTTTCCGTGAAATCATTGCATCCACCTCATCCTATCGTTTTTCTAATGCTATTATAGCAAATTATAACCGTTTTTCCAACATAAAATACGCATAAATCTACCGGTTTTCCTGTTTTTAGACCGGAACTTCGACGTCTATCCCAATGTGGTGCCAACGGAAGATCTTTGGCGGCTGGGCAATCTGAAAGTGGACGGGGCAGAGACGATCCTGAAGCACTATGGGAAAAACGAAAGTCCGGCCCAGCATGTCAGCGCCGCAGTCCTGCTTTCCAAAATCGCAGCAACCGTGGGGGATCCAAACAGCAAACGGTTATTTTCAAGAGGGGATTATGCAGAATATCTGATGAATAAATATTGCCGGGAACGAAAAAAGTAAATAGGAAGGGAAACCACTTTCGACCTCCCCACAGTACGGTTCGCCGAGGGGTGAAGCCCAGTCTGCCATAGGACACTGCGTGGTTAGTCTAATGAAACCCATACAAATCTAAAGGAAAAATGCAAAAAAGGTCGGGTGTACCCTTTGTGATAAAGGAATATTTTCCCATAATTTCGTAATAATTCATGAAAAATCGGTATTTTTCCTACGATTTTCAAAGTTTTTGTCGTGTACGGCTGCATCGCACACAATATCACCCGACCCTTTTGGACATTTTTTGCCTGATTTGTATGGGTTTC
>JBJESY010000149.1:0-3223 GCA_051883035.1 Anaerovoracaceae bacterium
TAGTATACTTATCTTTCAGCTCCACTGCAAGGTCTTCTATCTTGGAAGTTGAAATCGGATCCAGCGCAGAAGTGGCTTCATCCATCAGCAGTACCTCCGGTTCCACCGCCAGAGCCCGGGCGATGCACAGCCGCTGCTGCTGCCCGCCGGACAGCCCCAGAGCGCTGCTCTTCAGACGGTCCTTTACTTCATCCCAGATGGCTGCATCTTTCAGGGACCGCTCCACGATCTCATCCAGTGCCACCCGGCTCCGGACGCCATGAGTCCTTGGACCGTAAGCCACATTGTCATAGATGCTCATGGGAAACGGATTCGGTTTCTGAAATACCATGCCGACCCGCTTTCTCAGTTCATTGACATCCATATTTCCGTAAATATCTTCACCGTCCAGCAGAAAGCTGCCGGTGATTTTGCAGCCTTCCACCAGATCATTCATTCTGTTGAGCGATTTTAAAAGGGTGGACTTGCCGCAGCCGGAAGGGCCGATGAAGGCCGTGATCTGATTTTCCGGGATATCCAGGCTGATATTCTTCAGCGCATGAAAATCTCCGTAGTACAGGTCCACATTGCTCAGTACCATTTTATCCATATATATTCTCCTCCTGATTCTCCTACTCTCCTACTTCTTCGTCAGCTTTCTGGCAAGAGCCGCTGACAGTGCGTTGATCAGAACCACTACTGCCAGAAGTACCACTGCCACTGCATAAGCCTGATCCACATACAAACCCTCCGTCATGAGCGCATACATGTGTACAGACAGGGTGCTGACCGAAGAGAATACGCTGTCCGGTACCACCGGATTGGTGCCCGCCGTAAAAATCAGTGCTGCAGATTCTCCCACAATACGGCCGATGGCCAGAATAATGCCGGACAATATGCCGGGCATGGCAGACGGCACGATAATACGGAATACCGTGCGAAGCCGCCCTGCCCCCAGTCCGAAGCTGCCTTCCCGATAGGAATCCGGTACCGCCATGAGGGCTTCCTCTGTGGTACGCATGATCAGAGGCAGAATCATGATGGACAGAGTGATAGCACCGGACAGCAGCGTATAACTCCACCCCAGGGTGATGACGAATACGATAAAGCCGAACAGACCGTATACGATGGACGGAATGCCGGACAGCGTTTCAGCCGTCACACGGATCAGCTTCACCAGTTTATTTCCTTTTTTCGAATATTCCACCAGATAGATGGCCGCGAACACGCCGATGGGCACTGCCATCAGCAGCGACAGCGCCGTCATCAGAACCGTGTTGATAATGGCCGGTGTCATGGACATGTTCTGGCTGGTAAATTTCCAGTCGAAAATGCCTGGCATCGTCAGATTGGGCACACCTTTATACAGAATATATCCGATCAGAAAGACCAGAACGGTAACGGTGATGGCCGCACTGACGTATACCAGCATACGGAGAAAAAATGAAAAAGGATGTTTTTTCAGATATTGCACAGGATTCATCCGTCATTCCTCCTTTTCAAAAGAGAAAATGATACATTTATGATAAGTATGAAAACAAACAATACAACCGCAGTTGCAATCAGCGCCTCTCTGTGAAGGCCTGTCGCATAGCCCATTTCCATGATGATATTGGCAGTCAGTGTCCGCACACCCGAAGTGAGGGACGACGGTATCACCGGCTGGTTTCCGGCAATCATCACGACAGCCATGGTTTCTCCGATGGCTCTGCCGATGCCCAGAATGATGCCAGCCATAATGCCGGATTTGGCTGCCGGAAGCACAGCGAAAAATACGCTTCTTTCATGGGTGGCACCCAGTGCCAGAGAGCCCTCATAATAGCTTTCCGGTACCGCCCGCAAAGACGACTCCGACACGCTGATGATAGTGGGCAGAATCATGATGCCCAGCATGATGGATGCCGTCAGCACCCCTTTGCCGCTGGTTCCCGTGAGAACCTGCATCACAGGCACGATGACCACAAGCCCGAAAAAGCCGTATACGATGGACGGGATCCCGGCCAGCAGATCGATGGCTGGTTTCAGGAACCGGTACAGTTTCGCGGGACAAAATTTTGCCATGAAAATCGCACAAAGCAGTCCGATTGGCACGCCGATCAGAATCGCGCCGGCTGTCACATAAATGCTGCCGATGATCATCGGCAAAATGCCAAACAAACCCTCCAGTGGTTTCCAGAGGGTTCCTCCCAGAAAGTTTCCGGGGCCTATCTCGGCAATTGCCGGCAGGCCCTCGGAGAAAAGGAAGTAGCATATTACAGCGACAGCCAGTACAGAAATGCAGGCGGAAAGCAGAAACACGATTTTCATGATCCGTTCGATGATCTTTCTCATAGCCTTTTCCTTTCCGGATGTTCCATACAGTTTACTGTACTTCAGACCAGTCTGTCACTTCACCGGTGAAGATCTGGCGAATCTGTTCAGAAGTCAGGTCCTCTGCAGTGTTAGCCTTGTTTACGATAACTGCGATACCATCCATGGCGATGGTGGTTTCCGTCAGACCCTGTTCCAGTTCTTCCGGCTTCAGAGCTCTGGAGGACATTCCGATGTCGCAAGCCTTTTCGATGGTGCTGGTGATACCTGCGCCGGAACCGGTCTGCTGAACTTCGATTTCTACGCCACTGTAGATGGCTTTGTAAGCGTCAGCCAGAACCAGCATAACCGGAGATACGGAAGTGGAGCCAGCCAGTACGATTTTGCCGGACAGGTCGGATTTCTGTTCATACGCCGGAGCATTATCGTCGATGGTAATGTAACCTTCTTCAGCGATGATAGCCTGGCCTTCAGCACTCATGATGTAGGAGATGAAGTCTGCAGCCAGATCGGTCAGTTCGTCATTGGTCACAACCTCAAACGGTCTGGAAACAGCGTACTGTCCTGCCTTGATGGTGTCCACAGTAGGCTCCACACCATCAACCTTCAGTGCCTTTACGGAATCATCCAGGCTGCCCAGAGAAATGTAACCGATGGCCTTTTCGTTTCCTGCCACGGTGGTCATGGCTACGGAAGTGCTCTGGGTAATTTCAGCGCTCTGTGTGGTCTGGTCCACATCATCCACCATGATTCCCATCAGTTCTACGAAAGCACCTCTGGTGCCGGAACCATCTTCTCTGGATACAACGGTAATAGGGTTTGCACCGCCTTCAGCTCCCTCTTCGCTGCCGCTGTTTCCGCAGGCTGCCATAGAGAAGATCATGGCGATGGTAAGTGCGATTGCAAGTAATTTTTTCATTTCGATTTTCCTCCT
>JBJESY010000150.1:0-2043 GCA_051883035.1 Anaerovoracaceae bacterium
GGGGACCGTAAACGAAACGGATCGGTTGCTGTCCAAAGTCGTTCTCCTTTTCCGTAAATACAGTCTTATCATAATATTTTACCATATCCGCCGCTATGCATCAATCGCAAAAAAAGAAACCCCGTACCCTCCGCTGCCGGTCTTCCCCGCTCCGGCAGAGCGGGAGACCGGCAGCAAAAGCGCCGGGGCGATCTATTTTGCGAAGTAAGTGTTAGAACAGATCCTTCTGGGTTGCAATGCCGATGCCTGCAGCCTGCAGTGCTTTTTCGGCAGCTTCGTTATCCGGCACGCGGATGATCAGGCAGGCTTCGCCCACCTTCTGCAGCAGGAACGCATAGGCGTATTCCAGCGCGATGCCGGCATCTGCCAGCACCTTCAGGATTTCTGCCAGGCCTCCCTTTTCATCCCGCATGGAAACGGCCAGCACTTCCGTTACGGTATAGGTGTATCCCTTTTCCCGCAGCAGTGCAGCAGCCGCATCCACATCTTCCACGATGATGCGGAGAATACCGAATTCGCTGGTGTCGGCGATGGACAGCGCACGCAGATTCACGCCGTTGTCCGCCAGCAGGGTGGTAACTTCAGACAGAAGACCTGTCTGGTTTTCTACGAAAATGGATATTTGTCTGATACTCATCTTTCTGCCTCCCATTAATACATTTTTCTCTTATCGATGACGCGGACTGCCTTGCCTTCGGAACGCTGGATGGACTTCGGTGCCATCAGATGTACCTTGGCCACGATGCCCAGCATTGCCTTCAGTGCAGCAACCAGTTCTTTTTCCTTAGCGGTTACGTCACGAACGGTATCGGAGAACATTTCAGGCGGCATTTCCACGTTGATATCGAAGGTATCGGTGTTGTTGACACGATCCACGATGATCTGATAGTTTGGCGGGAAGCCCTGTTCCAGCAGTACGGTTTCGATCTGGGACGGGAATACATTGACGCCCTTGATGATCAGCATATCGTCGCTGCGGCCCATCGGTTTGCTCATCTTTACATGGGTTCTGCCGCAGGAGCATTTCTTTCTGGACAGTACGCAGATGTCTCTGGTTCTGTATCTCAGCAGCGGGAAGGCTTCCTTGGTGATGCTGGTAAATACCAGTTCGCCCTTTTCGCCTTCCGGCAGTACTTCTCCGGTTTCCGGATTGATGATTTCGGCGATGAAGTGGTCCTCATTGATATGCATGCCTGTCTGTTCTTCGCATTCGAAGGAAACACCAGGGCCGGAAATTTCGGTCAGGCCGTAAATGTCATAGGCCTTCAGTCCCAGTTTCTTTTCGATATCCCGGCGCATTTCCTCAGTCCATGCTTCTGCACCGAAGATACCTGCTTTCAGCTTCAGCTGATCCTGAATGCCTTTTTCAATGGCGGTTTCACCCAGGTACGCAGCGTAGGACGGGGTGCAGCAGAGGATGGTGGAGCCCAGGTCGCACATGAACTGGAGCTGCCGGTCTGTGTTTCCGGAAGACATTGGCAGGGTCAGGCAGCCTACTTTATGGGAGCCGCCGTTGAGTCCCGGGCCGCCGGTGAACAGGCCGTAGCCGTAGCTGACATGGCAGACATCCTCATTGGTTCCGCCGGCTGCCACGATGGCTCTGGCGCAGCATTCTTCCCACAGGTCGATATCATGCTGTGTATAGAAAGCCACAACCCGCTTTCCGGTGGTGCCGCTGGTGGACTGAATTCTTACACAGTCTGCCAGAGGTTTTGCCAGCAGTCCGTACGGATAGCATTCCCGCAGATCGTCCTTGGTCAGGAACGGCAGCTTGTGAAGATCATCCACAGACTGAATATCGGCCGGGGTCAGGCCCTTTTCTTCCATCTTTTTTCTGTAGTACGGTACATTGTCCCATACATGCTGCACCTGCTTCACCAGGCGCTCATTCTGCAGCGCCAGAATCTCTTCCCGGCTGGCGCATTCGATTTCAGGTTGGTAGTACTTGGTCACTTTCTTCGTTTCCTTTCTTCGTTATCATGCTAAAATTGAAATGTCATAATCTATGGCAAGCGGCTATGGCTGCCGCTGCATATCGTATCG
>JBJESY010000150.1:2143-3203 GCA_051883035.1 Anaerovoracaceae bacterium
GCGGCACACAGGCCTCGATGGCCTTCAGCCAGGCCTCTTCGGTGATGCCCAGTCCGTCCAGTGCCCGGGAAAGTCTTCCCATCAGCACCAGATTCACTGCCTTGGAACTTCCGGCTTCTTCTGCCAGCTTCAGCGCATCGATGGCATCCACTTTTGCACCCAGAGCTTCCATTTTTTCGATCAGGTTTTCCGGATATTTCATAGCCCCGGTGATCACCGGCATCGGGTCGGTTTCATGGAGATTGGTGATCATCTGCCCGCCCGGCTTCAGATATTCCAGCCATCTGGCTGCTTCCAGCTTTTCAAAGGAGACGATGTAATCTGCCTCCCCCTTATCGATAATCGGTGAGTATACCTTCTCGCCGAATCTGACATACGTTACAACGCTGCCGCCTCTCTGGCTCATGCCGTGAACCTCGGATACCTTGACGTCATATCCTTCGGAAACCAGCAGCTTTCCCAGTGTTTTGCTGGCCAGCAGGGTTCCCTGTCCGCCTACACCTACAATCATCACATTGGTCGTCTTTTTCATTTTCTGCTGCCCCCTCTCTTATTTGCTTTCCGGCTTCTCAATGGCAGATACCGGACAAAGCTGCTGACATACGCCGCATCCCACACAGGTCGTGTGATCGATGACTGCCTTTCCGTCACGGAAACTGATGGCCGGGCAGCCGATCTTCATGCAGGACTTGCAGCCGATGCATTTGTCAGCACTGACGCGGAGCGCAGGCTCCGGCTTTACACTCTTTAAGAGAACACACGGACGGCGGCTGATGATCACAGACGGTTCCTCCGCAGCCAGTTCTTCCTTTACCGCCTGATTGCAGGCAGCCAGATCATACGGATCCACCACAACCACACGGCGGATTCCCATGGCATGACACAGCGCTTCCAGATCCACCTTGCCGGCCGGCTCGCCCTTGATGTTGTAGCCGGTGGTCGGGTTCTGCTGGTGTCCGGTCATTCCGGTAATGGAATTATCCAGAATGATGACGGTGGAATTGGACTGGTTGTATGCGATGTTGGCCAGGCCGGTCATGCCGGAGTGCATGAAGGTGGA
>JBJESY010000151.1:0-3202 GCA_051883035.1 Anaerovoracaceae bacterium
CTGCAAAGACGCAGCCTGCCACCGGCCATACCAGCCAGGTGATATGCCAGTCTCCCGACAGGAAACTCCATGCCAGATAAATGGCAGCCGTCAGAGGCCAGAAGATGGCACCGATCTTTCCTGCCAGGGAATTCTCACCGGTCTTCGGATCATAATCCCCTTCCTTCAGAAGCCGGTCATAACTGCCCCAGGTAATGGCAGCACTGACAAAGAGGTAAACAGCAAAGGCAACCACAATCAGCAGAAATCCAACGGCCAGAATCTCAAACACGTCCTTTTCCCAGAACGCGCCGATAAGGATTGGAATCACGGAAATCAGGCAGAGTGTCACACCGAAGGTGATGTTCCTGGTAAATACCGGCTGGTACGCCTTTCTCTGCTGCTGGATCTGAACGTCCACCCCGTAGGCCAGGGCAAACCGTCCTTCCGAAATATATGCATATTCCCGCTCGGCGGTACCATAGCGGATAAATGTCATGACCGGCCAGATCAGAATCAGAAACAGGCAGATGAGACCGATCA
The DNA here is from genome assembly GCA_051883035.1 of Anaerovoracaceae bacterium. Lineage (GTDB taxonomy): Bacteria > Bacillota > Clostridia > Peptostreptococcales > Anaerovoracaceae > RGIG7179. The sequence goes on from JBJESY010000151.1 coordinate 523, forward strand.
GGCCGCCCTGGTTATCATCCAGCGGAATCACACCGCAGCTCCCTAACCCGCCCAGCTCAATCAGCAGAACCGGTGAGAGGACGCACATCATCACGCCAAATCCCATTCTGGATGCCCAGCCGGATTCGTGTTCCAAAAAGTCAGCCGCTTCCTTTCTGCCGACTCTTCGACGAGCCACTACTTCTTCGTATCGATCTGCAGAACCGTCATCGGCATCTGCTGTCTCATAAACTGCCGGCATGTCTGCCTCATTCTGTGTCATCGGTTCTCTTTCAAACTCTTCCTTTAGCAGGAAATCCGTGCTGACACCGAAAATCCGGCTGAGCACAAGGATTTTGTCCAGATCTGGCACCGACTGACCGCTCTCCCATTTGGATACGGACTGCCGGGATACTTGACACAGCCCAGCCAGTTCTTCCTGCGACCATCCCTGTTTTCTGCGCAGGGTCATGATTTTATCACCTAAGTTCATTGTTGTCCTCCAAAATAATATCACGCATGCTTATTCAGGCCTGTTTTCTGTTCTCAGTATAACAGAAAAAGCGGTTGACAACTACCAATTACCCTTGGAAATTCGTCAACCGCCGGTTGCTTTTTTTTACGATTCTACGTAATAAACGTAGTTTTCTTTTCTCGGAATGGCTTCTTTCACCGGTCCGTCTGCATATCCCAGGATGCAGTGTCCGATGCCTTCATACTCGCCTTCAATGCCAAGTGATTTCAGGATTGCCTTGCCTTCCTCGCTTTCAAATTCTTCCTTGGCACGGTGAATCCAGCAGCTGCCAATGCCTAGCTCGCTGGCTGCCAGCATCAAATTGCCCATGACCAGACTGCCGTCATACACATGGGTCGGGATCGACTTGTCCGCAAGCACCACCAGAACTACCGGTGCACCATAGAACGGATCCGTTCCTTCCTCAGCACCCATGATCTTTGCATTCATGGCCGAGAGCCGGTCGCGGGTTTCCCGGCTGGTGACTGCCAGGATGATCGGCGACTGTTTTCCCATGCCGGTTGGAGCATAAGTGCCTGCTTTCACGATCTGCTCGATGATTTCCTTTGGTATCATGTCCGGCTTATAGCTACGAACACTTCTGCGATTTAATAAAACTTCCATCGTTTCACTCATTGTTTCAGCCTTCTTTCTTCTTTTGATTTCCGTTTTTACCTGATTGATATACCTGTTTATTTTTTACCCATTTACCACTTCGCCAAACATGGCATCTTCCACGGTATCCGGCATGGATGCAGCGTCCTCGCCGTGTGGGCTTTGTATACGTTTTATGGAAAATCATGTTTTGAATTCAGTATTTTCTCTTTTTTCTGTTGTTTTCCGATGTTCTTTTGAGGTATTATATTCTTAGAAATTATGGAAGAAAACGGTTCGGATTCCGAACCAAAAAGGAGAATGAATTATGGATATGAATGGATTTTTTTATCAGGTAGACCAGCTTCTCATGGAGAAAAAAATCGATGAAGCTGAAAAATATATGAAGGACAGTCTGGCACAGGCAGAGGAAGAATGCGATGCGGGTGCCATCATTTCCATCTGCAACGAGCTGGGCGGCCTGTACCGTGCCCTTTCCCGCTACGATGAGGGCATTCCTCTGTATGAGAAGGCGCTGCAGTGTATTCACGATCTGGGTCTGGACGGCACGGAACACCACGGAACCACCCTGGTCAACTACGCTACGACCTATACCATGATGGGTGATGTTCCAAAGGCTCTGGAGCTGGATACGGAAGCTGCCGGCATCTTTTCCAGTGCAGGCTTCGCCATGGATTACCGGCTTGCCACATTATATAATAATATGAGCTTTCTCTGCATGGATCTGGGCCATTATGAAGAGGCGGAGACCAGCCTCAACGACGCTCTCTATATCCTGAAAGCACTGGATGACAGCGAAATCGATGTAGCAGTGACCTACTCCAACCTGGCAAACGTATATCTGGCCATGGACCGTCTCGAAGAAGCCAAGGTCACGGTTAAGAAAGCGCTGGATCTGTTTATTGCCGAAAGCGGTGACACGGATGTCCACTATGCAGGTGCTGTCAGCACCCTGGGTGCCATTTATTTCCGGGAAGAAAACTGGGAAAAGGCTGCTGCTCTAATGGAAACTGCACTGAAGCTCAATGCCAGAGACTATGGAGAGGAAAACCAGAGCTATGCAATCCTCTGCAGCAATCTGGCAGACTGCCTGGAAAAGATGGATCAGCAAGCAGAAGCGGATGAATACCGCAGGAAGGCGGCTGCCATCATGGAAAGGATTGGCCTGTGAAGGGGCTGGTTTTAGCAAAAGCATATTACGATACCTTCGGCAGCCGGATTGTGGAAGCTGCAAAACAGCTGGATGCGGGGCTCTCTTCCCGTCTTTCCATCGGTCTGGTCGGCGAAGGCTCTCAGTGCTTCGGGTATGACGATACCATCTCCCAGGATCATGACTTCGCACCGGGTTTCTGCGTGTTTCTTTCCGATGAAGATTTTCAGGCTTTCGGTTCGGCGCTGCAGGAGGTATACCGCCAGCTTCCGAACAGTTTTCGGGGGTTTTCCCGGGAAAATATTATCGCTGGGGATCGTCTCGGGGTCATGAGCTGCAGCGGGTTTTACAACCGCTTTACCGGCGTCCCCGAAACGAATCTGGACTGGCTGTTTCTTCCGGAGTCTGCTCTGGCGGCTAGA
>JBJESY010000152.1:0-3165 GCA_051883035.1 Anaerovoracaceae bacterium
TGTAGTATAGCTGTGCCATGTTATCCTCCCCGTAAATTGTCGAAATTGCGTTCTACTTATTATTTTAATTGAAATCCGACGGAAAATCAAATATAATGTTCATGTTGCCACTTTTTGTTGTGCCAAAGAATGAAAAGGAGTATTTCAATGGAAGCGTTTCTGATTTTAGTGCTAAAATGTCTGCTGCTGGGCATCATATGGGCGGCGCTGCTGATTCCCACATTCTGCAAGACCGGCGGCTGGCTCAAATATCTGATCACCGTTCTCGTGGTGGCTCTTCTCTGCTATTTCCTGCGGGGCTGGGCAAACATCATCAACCGCATGACTGTCATTGCGCTCATTACCCTGGTGGTGTCATGGATTGCATCCATGGCGGTATTTGAGCGGCAGGCCAAGGTGAAATCCCAGGTGATTTCGTTCTGCTGCGTTATGTCGGCAGTATCGTATCTGATTTCAATCTGGGTGAAATTCTCGATTCTGTAATTATTTCCGGATGGATTTTTCGGATTGCCCCGGTTTCTTCGCAAAATAGAACCTCCCGGCTGCATCCCATGCTTCTGGCATTCTGGGTGTGTCGGGAGGTTTTTCTTTTCTGTTTTCGGTTTTCTCAGCGGCATTCCGCTATGGCAGATACAGCGCGCCGCTATATGCGGCAGATGCAATCAGCAGTGCCAGGGACGCCAGTCCGATGCCGAGAAAGATGTGGCTTTCCTTCTCTGAAAGCCACATGGAAAATCTGTTTTTCTGCATGCGATGCCCTCCTTTTGTATACACGTTTCGATATATTTATTATACAAAAGGAGTCCGCTGCTGCATATTTCAGATAGTGTAAAGATTTATTCTTCCAGGATTCGCCGCAGTTCGTCGCTTAACGGTTCGCCGAATTCGCAGATTTCATAATATTCCACGGCTTCCACCTTCGCCGCCTGCATTTCGCCCAGATGTTCTTCCAGCTGTTTTGCAACCTTGCTGCGGTGTTTTCTCGCAGAAGCACGGTAACGCGTCCGCAGTTCATCGATCTGCTTTTCTCTCGGCCATTCTCTGTGATCCATCCGGTCAGGCCATAATAACCAGTCAAAATACTGGGACTCGTGGCAACAGGCAAGCTGCAGAATCTTTTCTTCATAATCGTCGATGGGCACGATGACATCCGGCTGGCAGGGATACGGCCTCTGGAAACTGTCTGACCAGTACAGGATTACCGGCATGGTTTCCATGGCTTTCGTGTCAGCACAGACGGCAGGAACGGTCAGAAGATAGGAAGCATCTGCCACCAGCAGGGCTGTGTTCCTGTGATCCGGATGGTAATCCCCGGGCCGGTTGGTCACAATCAGATCCGGCCGAAACTCACGGATATATCGGATCAGACGTTCCCGGTTTTCGATCGAAGCGGTCAGACGGGCATCGGGGATGTCCCAGACATCGTAGCGTCCGCCCAGCAGTGCTCCGCTTCTGGCCGCTTCTTCTGTTCGGATTGCAGCCAGCTGCGAGCCGCATCTATGGACATCATACATGCCTGCACTGCCGTCGGTCAGGGACAAAAGCCGTACTTCCCAGCCTTTCTCCTTCAGCTTCCATAGCAGTCCGCCGGCACTGGTGTCAGCATCATCGGGATGGGCACCGATGCTGAGAACTCTGTGTGTTTTTGTATTTTCCGGTTCGTAATTCATCTTGACCTTTCCTTTCTTGTTTTTTCTCCTATGACATGCTATGATGATTGTAAACCATTTTCCATGTTTCTATTCTCAATCCACAGGAGGCAATATGCGAATTTCTGTTTTTGATATCGGCGGAACATTCATCAAGCATGGTCTGTTTGACGGTTCCACCCTTTCCGAAGTACGTCAGATTCCGACCGAGAGTCATCTGGGTGCAGATCATCTGATTGCTGCACTGGCAGATATCCTGCGTCAGGAACTGCAGGGAGCACCGCTGGACGGCATCGGCATCAGCACCCGCGGTCAGGTGGATACTGCAGCTGGACGGATCATCTACGACCCGCCGGAAGTGATCCCCGGATACAGCGGAACCTGCCTGCGCCAGGAGCTCCGGTCTGTACTTGGCTGCGATGCGATTGCCGATCTGCCGATCGCTGTGGAAAACGACGGCAACTGTGCAGCCCTGGCCGAAAACCGGGCCGGTGCCGCGAAAGATTTTGCAGACTGCATCTGCGTAGTTTTCGGTACGGCTATCGGCGGTGCGATCCTTTCCGATCATCATGTATATCACGGCTGCGCTTACTCCGCCGGAGAATTCGGCATGATGCAGTTTCCCAATGGCTGCGGCGGTTCCATGTATTACGAAAACTATGCTTCCGTGACGCAGCTGGTACAGCTGGTCAGTGCAGCAGATCCTTCCCTGACCGATGGCCGGAAAATTGCATCAGCGTTGAAAGCTTCCGATGCCAACGCAGTCACCACTCCGGTGTCCGAAGCGGTCGATACCTGGGCACGTCGGGCAGCCCTCGGACTTTCTTCACTGATCCATATCTTTAACCCGCCTTGCCTGGTGCTGGGCGGCGGCATCATGGAAAGCGAAGAAATCTTTCGCCGCGTTCGCCGGGAAACGCAGGCCTTGCTGGCACCCGGCTTTGAAACCGTTCAGATCCGACCGGCCTTGCTTGGGAATCGTGCCGGAATGCTGGGCGCTGGGTATCTGGCCCTCGAAGCAATGCAGCAATGACCTGTTACTTTGCTTTCCCGCGGCTGACAATCTGCAGCCGGTCTGCAATCACTGCCTCACGAATATCATTGCTTCCCTCTGCCCGGGTCACGAGATACATTTCATCATACAGATTTACCGTGGAGCAGCAGTGGCCCGGAATCACCTGCACCATATCGCCGACCTGGAAAGAATGCGTTCCGTAAAACGCCGTATGTTCTTCACTGAGATTGATGGATTCAAATGAATGTCCCAGAAGTCCCGGATTTCCCTGATCCGGGCAGATGCTTTTGATTCCCGCATCGATGACGAAATGATCCGGTCCGGCGGAAACAACCGTTGCCATCACATAGAGCGCATTTTGGAATACCGTATTCATTCCCCGATAAGCCATGTCAAGGAAGATAAAGGAGCCTGACTGGATTTCCGTATACACTGTGCTCTTTGTCTTCAGTGCCACAGTGCCGGTGCTTCCTCCGCTGACCTCACGGCTCTCGATGCCTC
>JBJESY010000153.1:0-3160 GCA_051883035.1 Anaerovoracaceae bacterium
ATTTCAAAATACTATGCAGATAAAGGTGGGATAGGGAATGAAACCGGTATACAAACGCGTGCTGCTGAAGATCAGCGGCGAAGCGCTGGCAGGCAGCGATAAGTTCGGTATCAATGAAGAAATGACTCGCAAGGTCGCCAGGGAAATCAAGCAGATCCATGACCTGGGGGTGGAAGTGGCCATCGTAGTGGGCGGCGGCAACTTCTGGAGAGGAAGAAGCAGCAAGGATATGGACCGTGCTACGGCAGATTACATGGGAATGCTGGCCACGGTTATGAACAGTCTGGCCGTACAGGAATCTCTGCTGGCCATCGGGGTACCTGCCAGAGTGCAGACTTCCATCGAAATGCGGGAAATTGCAGAGCCTTATGCCAGAAGACGGGCACTGGCCCATCTGGAGAACGGCGATGTGGTCATTTTTGGCGGCGGTACGGGAAATCCTTTCTTTTCCACCGATACGGCAGCGGCACTGCGGGCGGCAGAAATCGATGCAGATGTGATTCTGCTGGCCAAGAATGTGGACGCCGTCTATGACAGTGACCCGGCAGTCAATCCGAATGCAGTGAAGTTCGATGAACTGACCTTCATGGATATCATCGAAAAAGATCTGAAGGTGATGGACCTGACGGCCGCAACCCTCTGCAAGGACAATAACATCGCAATCCATGTATTTGCCATCGCGGAAGAAGGAAACGTGCAGAAAGCCATTTCCGGCGAGAAAATCGGAACGATTATCCGCTAGCACCGGACGGCAAGCGGTGCGGCATTTCCCGGAAGCGCCGGGAGAATAGATTTTGCGAAAAAAGAAATGAAAAAGATTAGAAAAAAGGAGACTCCAAATGGAAACCATTAAGAAGAATCTGGAAGAAAGAAGCAAAAAAACAATTTCTGTACTGAAGGAAGACCTGAACACGGTTCGTGCAGGCAGAGCCAACCCGGCCCTTCTGGACAAGGTGAGCGTACAGTATTACGGTTCCCCGACGCCGCTGAAGAATCTGTCCAACATTTCGACGCCGGATCCGAGAACGCTGCTGATTACTCCGTTTGATCCGAAGTCCATCAGCGAAATCGAAAAGGCCATTAACATGGCGAATATCGGCATTAATCCGTCCAACGACGGCAAGTGCATCCGTCTGGTGATTCCGCCTGTTACGGAGGACAGAAGAAAAGAACTGACCAAGACCGTAAAGAAGATGGGTGAGGAAAGCAAGGTTGCGATTCGGAATCTGCGCAGAGATGCCAATGATCATCTGAAGAAGATGGAAAAGAACCATGAAATTACGGAAGATGAATCCAAGAAGGCACTGGATGATGTGCAGAAGGCCACGGATAAGGTGATTAAGGAAATCGACGAAATCGTGGCAGCAAAAGAAAAAGAAATTCTGGAAGTATAAAAGAACAGGAAGGTGTGGCTGCTGTGAAAGGCAGCCACATTGTTTCGATAAAAGGAAACGTTATATATGGAGAAAAAAGAATTGACAGCAAATCTGCCGGCTCATGTTGCGGTCATCATGGACGGAAACGGACGCTGGGCGGAAAAGAATGGTGTCAGCCGACTTTCGGGGCACAATGCCGGCATGCTTGCCATGAAGGAAATTATCAAACGGGCCGACGTGATGGGCATCAAATATCTGACGGTCTATGCTTTTTCCACGGAAAACTGGAAGCGTTCCCAGGAAGAAGTAGGCGGTATTTTTAATCTGCTGGTGAAGTATGTGGGCAGTGAACTGGCGGAGCTGCATGAAAACAATGTGCGGGTCCGGATTCTGGGCGACTGGAGACAGGTGCCAAAGGCTGCGGTGGCCAGCATTGAAAAAGCTCTGGATATTACGAAAAACAATGACGGACTGCAGTTTAACATTGCGCTGAATTACGGCGGAAGGCAGGAGATCCTTCACGCGGTCAGAACGATTTGCGCCCGGGTTTCAGCGGGAGAAATCGGGGTATCCGATGTGACCGAGGCCATGATTTCTGATGCGCTGTATACGGGAGAGGAAAACGGAAAGATTCCTGACCCGGATCTGATCATCCGGACCAGCGGGGAGGAGCGGCTCAGCAACTTTTTGCTGTGGCAGTGTGCATACAGCGAGCTGGCCTTTACAGACAGTCTGTGGCCGGATTTTACGCCGGATGAATTTGAGACTATGGTACGTGCTTTCGCCGGAAGAAAACGGCGGTTTGGCGGAAGGTAGGCAGAAAGCCGACGGACGAGATGAAAAAATTGCATGTCGGAAAGGGGATACGAAACATATGAAAACAAGGATTATTTCTGGCTGCGTCATGCTGCCGCTTCTGGTGGTGGTATGGCTGGGCGGTTACTGGCTGATGGCTGCAGCATTTCTCGTGGGAATCATAGGGCTGCGGGAACTGTATCACGGGTTTGAAACCATGGGCGTGAAGCCCTGCAGGGAAATTGCCTATGTGGCCACGGCAGCGCTGTATCTGATCAATATCCTGTGGAAGGAGAATCTGAATCTGCTGATGCTGTGGGCAGTGGTCAGCACTATGGCATGTCTGATTTACGGATTTAAAGTCAACGAGCGAAAGACAGAGGATACCACGTCCACGCTGTTCGGACTGATGTATGTGGTATTTTTCTCCTATCACATCGTATTGATCGATCAGTCGGAACATAGAATACTCATATGGCTGGTGTTCCTGGCGGCCTTCGGCACGGATATCATGGCATATTTTACCGGCATGGCTCTGGGAAAGCACAAGCTCTGTCCGAACCTGAGCCCGAAGAAGAGCATAGAAGGCGCTGTGGGCGGTGTACTGGGCAGCGTGGTTTTCTGCGGCCTGTTCGGCTATTTCCTTGGCGGCGGTATGCTTTGGGAATGTGTAATCATCGGTTTCGTGGGAAGTATCGCGGCACAGCTTGGAGATCTTTCAGCATCTGCATTCAAACGGCAGATGGGCATCAAGGACTATGGCAATCTGATTCCGGGCCACGGCGGCATTCTGGACCGGTTTGACAGTGTCCTGTTTACGGCACCGCTGATTTACTATACCATGCAGCTGATTCTGTATTAGGATCGGATGCGGAAGAAAGAGGGACTATCATGAAGAAAGTTGCCATTCTGGGCAGTACCGGTTCTATCGGTACCCAGAGTCTGGATATCATAGAAAAGCATCCGGATCGGTTTCAGGTGGGTGTGCT
>JBJESY010000154.1:0-16892 GCA_051883035.1 Anaerovoracaceae bacterium
AAGACGATTCTTCATTTCCTGCGTAGTGTAACCACCAAAGAGCGCACGATCTCCCTTGGATCGGATACGACCAAAACCAGCATCGTCAACCCCACGCTCATAAATGTTCTGGGAAAGTCTTTTTTCTGATTCACGCAGTCTGCCTCGAGCTTCTGTGCGCTCAATCAGAGCAATACGTTCCTCAATTAGTTCCTGCTTTCTGGTCTGCACAGCAAAATAGCTCTGAGCAAACGCAATTTCTTCTTTTTGGGTATCACCGTTCTGTGCAATCAGGTAGCAGGCATAACGTGTCAGCATATAATCTTTCACTTTTCTATGAGCACCACTGCCAAGAGTGACCATTTTCGTGACCTCACGAAAATGGTTCGTAACCTCGATTCCACTGGTTTCACAGGACTTCATTGCACGTGAAATTGCATTACTAAAATTTTCCCATCGCTCATATCCAAGCAATGGCATTAACTCACGTGCATACCAAAATTCGACATTCGCAGTCTCATCGCTATGTATCACGAGATCAAACTGTTCCATAATCTGACGAACTCTTCTTTTATCCAATTTTACCCTCCACTTTCTATGCCAAAATTCAAAATACCGCCTATACCATATACATAGTCCAACACTCATGTGTCTGAAAATATATATTATTATATCATTGGAATGGATAAGTTTCAATTCTGACCATGTCTTTCAGAAATTCTTTCTTTCACAGTTTTGAAAAAACCATATAGTTGCTACTCCGTTAACCAATCAGGTCGACCGGCTCTTTAGTTGCTTTTTATGAATCAAAAAGTCCCCAAACCTTTGGTTTTCAAGGGTCTGAGGACTTTTATTCTTTTTCTGTTTAATTGACTCTCAATTAGTCAGCTACGTAAGGCAGCAGAGCAACGATTCTTGCTCTCTTGATTGCTGTGGTGACTTCTCTCTGGTGCATAGCGCAGGTACCAGTGATTCTCTTCGGCAGAATCTTGCCTCTTTCGGTCACATACTTTCTCAGCTTTTCTACATCCTTGTAGTCGATTCTTTCGGTCTTATCAGCGCAGAACTGGCATACTTTCTTTCTTCTCATGCCACCGCCACGTCTCTTATCCATCATGGTCATTCTCTCCTTTCTCTTAGAACGGGATATCTTCGTCAATTGCGGAGAATCCTTCCGGCGCAGCATCGAAACCGCCTGCCGGTGCGGAGCTCTGTGCAGCAGGTCTTGCTGCCTGACGTTCGTTTCTGTCTCCCCATTCCAAAAATTCTACTCTGTCAGCTACGACATCTGTGGTGTAAACGGTGGCGCCATCCTTATTGGTATAGCTGCCGGTCTGTATTCTTCCCTGAACACCAACCAGTCTTCCCTTGGCCAGGAACCGCTCGCAGTTTTCAGCCTGCTTGCCGAAAACAGTGACTCTCGGAAAGTCAGTCTGCTTTTCCGCACCGGCTCTCACCGGACGGTCGATTGCTACGGTAAAGGTAGCGACTGCCATCTGTGTGCCTGCGGTATACCGGATCTCAGGATCTCTTGTCAGTCTTCCGATCAATACAACACTGTTCATATTACACCTCGTTCCTATTTTTCATCCTTGTTGATGATGATGTGTCTGATTACGTTGTCAGAAATCTTCAGCTTTCTGTTCAGCTCGTAAGGCAGGGTCGGATTGCCCTTGAATTCTACGACTACGTAGTATCCTTCTTCCTTCTTATCGATTGGATAAGCAAGCTTTCTCATGCCCAGAACTTCTACTTTTTCAACTTCACCATCAGCAGCAATGATCGTCTGAACGTTTTCTACTGTTGCATCCTTGGTCGCATCTTCTAAAGCAGGATCGATAATGAACATAACTTCGTAATTAATCATTTGTTTCACCTCCCTGTGGACTAAATGGCGACAGCCCAACCTGTCGCAGAGATTTCGCATGTAAACTCATGCCCAATTATTATATCTGTATTTTCCGTAAAATGCAAGGACTATTTTACTTTTTTCATCCCTTTTTCTCTCTTTTTTTCTCAAAATCCGCCCGCTCGCTTTACCAGCAGCCGCCCCAGGATCTCGCAGCCCCGGGAAAGGTCTTCCGGCCGGGTGTATTCCTTCGGGGAATGACTGATGCCGTCCTGGCTTGGGATGAAGATCATAGCCGTCGGAATAACCCGTCCGATGATCATGGCATCATGGCCCGCACCGCTGTTCATCCGTTTATACGGTATCTCTGCCTCTTCTGCCGCTTCCTGGAGCGATGCGGTCATTTCCCGGCTCAGGGGTACCGGATCCTCGTGACTGTACATCTGCAGTTCCACGCCGAATCCATCCTGCTGTGCGTTCAGGATGATGTCCTTCACGGCCTGCTCTTCTTCCAGCAGCGCCTGCCGGTCTCCGTCCCGCAGGTCGATGGAAAAGTCCACCCGTCCGGGAATCACATTGGATACGCCGGGATGGACCTTCATTTCTCCAAAGGTGATGACGCCCCGGTTCGAAATCCGGCGGATTCGCTCCGTCAGCTGCAGAATCAGCTCTGCGGTCTTCACCACAGGGTCTTTTCGCAGGTACATAGGCGTTGTGCCTGCATGATTCTGCTCGCCGAGGATGGATACCGAAAACATGACCATACCAGTGATGTTTTCCACAATGCCGATGGGAATCTTTTCCCTATCCAGTACTTCGCCCTGTTCTACGTGCAGTTCGATGTATTCCCGGACCTGCCCCCGGCGGTCTGCCGACGGAAGCTTTGATGGATCATATCCCCGTTCCTCCATGGCCTGGCGCAGGGAGATGCCGTCTTCATCTCTTGTTTCAAGGTTCTCCTGGCTGAGTCCTCCGATGAGGGCATTGCTTCCAGGATAGGAAAGATCAAACCGGCTTCCTTCTTCTTCCTCGATCCCCACAATCTCCACCGAATAATATGGTTTCCACCCTGCCTCACGGAGGGCTTTCACTGCACTGATGGCTGTGACCACACCGCAGGCTCCGTCATAAAGCCCGCCGTTTTTCACCGTATCCACATGGGAGCCGGCCAGAATGGTCTCTGCAACCTGACCTTCAAGGCGACCGTAGAGATTTCCGAAAGCATCCTCGGACACCGTAAGGCCTGCCTCCGTAAGCCAGTCCCGGAGGATGGATTTTGCACAGTAATCTGTGTCCGTATGAATGGCACGCCAGATCCCCGGTACGCCTTCTGTATGGGAAACGCTCCCCAGCTGCCGGAGCCTGTCTTCAATTTCGCCGCCCCGGCTTAGAATCTTGTGATACTGAAATGTCTGCATAAATACTTCTCCCTGATTTTTTATTCTGCAACCCCGTTTTCCACCAGGAAGTCGAAGACTCTCTCATAAAGCAGGGATGTCAGGATCCCGCTTTCCTCTGCGTATTCCTCAATGGAAGCAGAGTATTTTTCCTTGAATTCTCTGGCTGTAATTCCGTTTTCCGCCAGCACATCGTTCAGGTACGCCTGCTGCTCCTGTGGTGTCATTTCCAGGCTGTTCTCTCTGGCGATATAGTAAAGAATCAATTCTTCTTTCACCGCATTCTCGGCACTGCTCTGAATGTTTTCCATGAAGGCGGCTTCATCGGTTTTCAGAATGGAATCCAGTGCTTCTTCCAGGGAGGTTCCGTATTTTTCGCAGATGATACGAAAGCTTTCTGTCAAGGCTGTCTGCTTATTTTTCACTTCATCTTCCGGATATTTGAGGACTTCAGAGTTTTCCAGCACTTTGTTCCAGATTTCTTCTCCGGCCTGATATCTGGCATCTTTCTGTTTCTGATCGTAAAGGCTCTCCTCCAGATTTTCCAGATAAGCATCTGCCGTTTCGAAACCCAGATTTTCAGAAACAAATGCATCATCCAGTGTAGGAAGTGTCACATCGAAAATCTTGTTTACGGTGATGGTAAATAATGCTTCTTTTCCGGCCATGTGTGCATTCATCTCGAAATCTTCCGGGAATGTAGTCTGCACTTCAAATGTCTCTCCAACTTCTTTTCCAACCAGGGCTTTATCGATATCTTCCAGAATAGCTTCTTTTCCCACCTGCACGGTGTAGTACTGGGAAGCGGCACCGTTCAGCTTGCTTCCGTCTACTTCCAGCTTATACTGGATGTTGGCATAATCACCTTCTTCCAGAGGGCCTTCTGTCCGCTCTGTCTGGACGCTGTATTTCTGCAGAACTTTTTCGACTTCTTCCTGTATCTCCTCTTCCGTGACGTATATTTTGAAATCTGTATAGGAAATCCCCTTGTATTCTCCCACCTTCACATAGTCCTGAAGGCGTATATCATATGGCTTGTCCGCACCGCAGCCTGTCAGTGTGACCGCCGTCAGCATCATGGGAATCGCCAGCATGGCGGAAACAAAGTGCCGCACTGCTGTTTGTTTCTTCATGGTCGTTCACCTCTCTGCCTGAACCTATTTCCACAGTTTTTCCGGATATTCTCCCTTGTCTTTCATGGATTGCAGGGCGTCGACCACCTGCTGTTTATCTTCCTTATAGGTGACACCAAACCAACGGTCCTGTGAACGAAGCACTCTGACCTGCGCTTTTCCTTCCCGGATCAGCCGGTCCACCACCCCCGGCAGGAAATACTCGCCTTTCATCGGATTTTCCTGCAGTGCCGTGTCGAGAAACGACGGAAAGCCTGCTTCCAGTTCCTTCATCATGGAAGGTGTGAAGCCCCAGAAGTTCATGGAAACCGTGGTGCCGCGGGTCAGCCTGGTGAATCCTGTCTGACTGCTTTCATCTGCATATACGATTTCTTCGTCCTGCCACTGAATCCGGGTTCTTTCTGTAATTTTCTCCAGTATGCCCGATGGCGTAGTTTCACAGATTCCCCGGGAAACATAGCCGTTTTCTGTCAGGGTATTTTCCAATGGATAGCCTACCATGCAGTACTGATATTGGTCTGTATCTTCTGCCTGTTCCAGGAACGAATACATGCTCTGAAACGCACCCGGTCCATAATAGTCATCCGCATTGATGACAGCGAACGGTCCATCCACCATATGCCTTGCCGCCAGCACGGCATGACCGGTTCCCCACGGTTTTTCACGGCCCGCAGGCACGTCATATCCTTCCGGTAGATCCGCAAGCTCCTGAAATGCATATTCCACTTCCAGGAACCGTCCCGCCCGCTGGTCAATCAGGTTGCGGAATGCTTCCTCATTTTCTTTTTTTATGATAAAAACTGCTTTTTCAAATCCGGCCATCATGGCATCATACAGGGAAAAATCCAGGATGATTTCTCCTTCGCTTCCCACCGGCTCGATCTGCTTCAGTCCGCCGAACCGGCTTCCCATGCCGGCCGCCATGATCACTAATACTGGTTTTTTCATTGCCTTTTCCATTCTATCTTCCTTCCTGAAAATCCCTGGCAAATCAGTTTGCCTTTCTCTTTATTTTATTACAATCCTGTGCCGGTTGCAAGTAGGTTCCGGTTTATGATAAAATATGGAATGATATAGTACGGAAAGATGAAATACGGAATGTAAATGTCCGGCGAGGAGGGGAAGTTATGCTGAAAACCATGAAAGAAGCAGAGCGGGATGCCTGCCTGCAGGTTGCGGATCTGATGGTGGCTGCTGCGAAGACTGCGCCGAAGGGCAGCGGGAAGGATACCGTAGAAGCCTGCGTCGTAACCGGAAAAGAAAAGGATCTTCTGGCGGAAGCCATGCGTCAGCTGGGAACGGAATATGAGGAAGAGTTCATCATTCGGGATGCCGGAAATGTGGATAACAGCCACTGTGTGGTCATCATCGGCTGCCGCAGCACACCGTTTGGCCTGCCGAACTGCCACATGTGCGGGTTTGAAAACTGCGGAGAAATGAAAAAGGCCGGTACAAACTGTGTGTTCAATCTGACCGACCTTGGAATCGCCATCGGCTCTGCCGTTTCCGTTGCAGCAGATCACCGCATTGACAATCGTGTCATGTACTCAGCCGGCAAGGGGGCTCTGAAAGCAGGCTTGCTCTCCAAGGAGGTAAGGGTCTGCTACGGTATTCCGCTGGGTGCCGAATCCAAAAGCATCTACTTTGACAGAAACCCGGGTGCCGTGCTGCGTTAAGGATAAAAAATTAAGTTGTTGTGTGGCTTGTATCTCTATTATAGCAGGCTTTTCACAGGTTTTCCTTATGATGACAGACAAACATAAAGGACGTGTTTTGTACAAAATACAATTCACGTCCTTTTTTCTTTTCTGGTGTGCTTTTCGCTCTGCAAGCCTCTTCACCAGCGGTTAAATTTCGTCAGCATGTAGATTCGAACTGCAATGGATAAGCTTTCGTAGAACGCTTTGTCGTTGCTTTTCGGATCCACCATTTCCTGAATTTTCGCCAGCCGGTAGCGCACTGTATTTTTGTGGCAGAACAGACGCTCCGCCGTCTTCACCACATCACCGCTGCAGAGAATATACGCGGTAGCTGTATGGAGAAGCTCCTTTTCTTCCGGCTTCAGGATCGGTTTCAAATACTCTTCCATGTACGCTTTCATATTCGGTGAATTAATTTCCGGCACGATAAACCGGTAGATTCCCATCTCTTCATAGCGACGAACCGGTGTTTCTTCCATTCGTGCCACGATACATGCCCAGAAGGCTTCCCGGATGCAGCGGCCGAAATCCTCTTCCATCCGCTTGATGGTGCTGAATCCCATCCTGCAGTTCTTTCTGTCCAGACCCAGCTGAATGCAGAGATCCTCCAGCAGGGCGGCAAACCGGCTTTCTTCCGGTTCGTCCTGACTGAGAATGATAAAATAGCCCCGCCGGAATTTACAGAGGGCTGTCTTTCTCCGCAGGCGTCCGGAATCCAGGTGCTGACGCACCAGGGTTTCAATTTCCTCCGGTTCCCGCGCCTCGTCCCAGACTGCAACCACACCGATGAACGGTTTCAGATTCGGATTGATCCTTCGGCAGAATTTCAGTTCCTCCTTCTGGTCCATTTCCTTATCCAGAACTTTTTCCAGATCGTTTTCTATGGCCAGAATGTCATTTCCGCGATTCAGCTCGTTGGTCACCTGAAGCACCACATCCTCGAAAAATTCATCCCCGCCGAATTTCAGGATCGGGAAATCGTTGCTGTCCGCAAAGCGAAGCACTTCTTCCGGAAGTTCATTGATAAATACCGGTTTATAGGCGAAGCAGCTGACATTCAGCTCATACAGCCGCATGACGGTATCCAGTATCAGATCCGGATTGTCCTTAGCAAACAGAAGGCTGGAAATTGCAATGCTTTCGCCTTCAAAGATCCGGTCTCTGTCCATTCCCACGCCCTGCACAAACTCAAAATCCAGAATCTCCGTTCTGGTGATGGGCCTGTCCAGACCGCCGACACCGGCCACCAGCTTGAAATTTTTCATAATATTCAGATCGAACAGATCTTTTACGGTCAGTCCCATCAGTCGTCCTCCTATTCCTTTCTGCGGCATTTCCGCACATCCCATACCTCAAGAATCACCAGAAAGATCAAAAGCACGCCGCCGCCGATACACCAGCCTGCCAGCACATCCGTCGGCCAGTGTACGCCTACATAGATCCGGCTCGGTCCCACCAGAACTGCCAGAAGCAGGCAAATCCCGGACAGAACATTCCGCAACACCGGGCGATTGCAATGCTTTCGGATCAGATAAAAGAGCAATCCGAACACGATTACTGAAGTCACAGAATGACCGCTGGGGAAGGAAAATCCTCCCTGCTCTACCAGATGGAGCGATACATCCGGCCGCGGCCGCAGAAACAGATGCTTCATAGGTTTATAGATGGCCAGTCCGCTGAGGGCGGCCAGTGTCACCGGAAAGCCGTATTTCTTTCTGCCCGGAAACGGGGAAACCACCAGTATGATGCACAGCACCACGATGGTGATGGTATCCGAGGTGTGGGTCAGTGGAATGACCAGAGCATTGAGCCATGTGCTGCGCAGCGAAAAGAACCAGTCCTGTACACAGCGGTCCAGCGGCGTCACGCCGCACTCATAGACAGAACCTACCTGACAGCTGATATATGCCGCGGCTGCAAAGAGCAGAATTGCCGCAGCCAGCATGAAGCCATATTTTCTCTTTTTTATTTCCGTTTTACGATTTTCCATCTGTTGACTCCTGTTTTCTCCTGTTTTTCATTTCAGATATTATTTTCATTATACACGTTTTCTGTAGAAACTGCTACCTGTTTTATGTTACAATACTATCAAATACGAATCGGAGGAAAAACCACTGTGAAAATCATCGCGAATATACCAGGCTTTTCTGTCATTGCCAGAGGCCTGCTGAAAGTAAGAAAATATAACCGTCTCATTGACGACGCTCGGGCGGCCGGAGAACTGGAAAAGGAACAGCAGTATATCAAAGAAGCCGTATATGACTTTTCTTCGTATGTATCAGAGAGTCTGGATCTTTCCTTCAACGTGATCCATCCGGAGAATCTCCCGCAGAACGGTCCTGCCGTCTATATCGCAAACCATCAGTCCTATGCAGATATTCTGGCCTTCATGTGCTGTGTCAGAAACCACCAGCTTGCCTATATCGCCAAGGATACCCTGGAAAAAATTCCTGTCTTCGGCAAGTGGGTGGAGCGGATCCGCGGCATTTTCATTCACCGCGGCGATGCCAGAGCATCGCTGGCAACCATCAACGAAGGAGCGGATTATCTGAAGCAGGGCTTTTCCCTTGTGATTTTCCCGGAGGGTACCCGAAGCCACGGCGGACAGATGGCAGCGTTCAAACCGGGCAGCTTCAAGCTTGCTACGAAAGCGCGGGTACCCATCGTGCCGGTTTCTCTCAACAGAGGATATCACATCTTCGAGGATCAGGGCGTGCTGACAAAGCACCACTCCATGGAATTTCTGGTTCATCCGCCCATTGAAACGGCCGGCATGGACCGTCATCAGCTGACGGAGCTTCCGCAGCAGGTGGAGGATATTGTCCGCCAGGGACTGGAAGAACTCCAGGCAATGGATCATAAAGAAACAGATCACGAATAAAAAATACCTCCGGATGCACACGGTTTTCTGCCTGTACAAACGGAGGTTTTTTGCTTTCTGTTTACCGCTCCAATTCCGGACTTTATCTTCCCAGACCCAGACCGAAGTGATCCTTCACTCTTGCCATGGTCTTCTGTGCGATGGCGTCAGCACGCTGGGCACCGTCCTTCAGAATTTCGATCAGTTCTTCGGAATGACGGATTTCTTCGTACCGGCTGCGGATCGGTGCCAGTGCTTCCACGGTGACTTCCACCAGATCCTTCTTGAAATCGCCGTATCCCTTTCCTTCATATTTCGCTTCCAGATCTGCCACGGAGATGCCGGACAGCACACTGTAGATGTTCAGAAGATTGCTGATGCCCGGCTTGTTTTCCACATCAAATTTCACAACGCCATCGGAATCGGTGGTGGCCTTCATAATGGATTTTTTGATTTTGGCAGGATCGTCCAGAAGAGAAATCCGTGAGTGGATATTCTCCGCACTCTTGCTCATCTTTTTCGTCGGATCATCCAGAGCCATGATGCGGGCGCCTTCCTTCAGATAGCGGCCTTCCGGAATGACGAAGGTCTTCTTGTACTTGTTGTTTACCCGGGTGGCAATGTCGCGGCACAGTTCAATATGCTGCTTCTGATCGTTACCCACCGGAACGATGTCCGTATCATACAGCAGAATATCGGCGGCCATCAACACCGGATAAGTGAACAGACCAGTCGGTGCGGACTCCTTATTCTTGCTCTTATCCTTGAACTGGGTCATTCTGGACAGCTCGCCGGTATAGGACTGGCAGGTCAGCACCCATCCCAGTTCTGCGTGACCCGGAACGTCAGACTGCACGAAGACGATGGATTTCTTCGGATCCACTCCTACTGCCAGATACAGGGCAGCCACATCCAGAATATGCTCCCGCAGTGCTTTCGGGTCCTGCGGCACGGTAATGGCATGTTCGTCTACAATGCAGTAAATGCATTCATGATCGTCCTGCAGCTCTACGAACTGCTTCAGTGCACCCAGATAATTTCCAAGGTGAATATTTCCTGTCGGCTGTACGCCGGAAAAAACTCGTTTCATAATTTATTTTCCCTCCTTCGATATGGGCCGGCAATCCGGTCTATCGATTCATTTCTTTTTTAAACCGTTCCACAATGGCTTTTTCCGCACGGGAAACGGTCATCTGGGAAACGCCCAGCGCCTGTGCAATTTCCGACTGTGATTTGTTAAACAGGAACCGTTCTCGGAATACGTAACGGTAGGTGTCACTCAGTTTTTCCAGAACGGTTGTGATGATCTCGTTGATCTCAATCCGCTCATAACCGATTTCTTCGAACCCCACATACTTTTCCAGAAGATTTTCCTCGCCGTCATCCCCCAGGCTGTTTCCGGCACTGTCCAGAGAAAAAGTTCCATAAGCCTTGGCGCTTTCCATGGCCTGCATAATCTGCTCATGCGAAAATCCGGTATTCTCAGAGATTTCTTCCAGCGTAGGAGCGCGGCCCAAACTGGTCGTCAGCTGATCCTTGACTTCCTGGACTTTCGAGGAGATTTCCTTCATCCGTCTCGGTACTTTCAGGCTCCACTGCTTGTCTCTGAAATACTTTTTGATTTCTCCGAGAATGGTAGGCGTGGCAAAGCTTTTAAACTCGAAGCCTTTCTCAGGGTCGAACCGTTCCACTGCAGAAACCAGTGCAAGGGCCCCCACCTGATACAGATCATCGTAATCCACGCCTTTTCCCAGATACTTTCGAATCAGTATGTCCACCATATACAGATTTTCTTCCACCAGCTGATTTCTTAGCTCAATGGTTGGGTTCTTTGCATATTCTTTAAAAAGATCGGATGTCATTTATATTTCACCATTCTGATTGTTTTTTTACCCTGGGCACTGTCAATCAGCTCTATCTCATTCATCAGTGACTGAATCACAAACACACCCAGATTCCCTTCATTTGGACAATCCAGGCATGGTTTCGCCACCTTTTCCAATACATGACCATCGCTGTTATCTGTCACATAGATTTCCATTCTGCCTTCTTCGGCCACACATTCCACCGTGTATTCCTCGGCGAAACCGGAAAGACCATGGCAGGATATATTCTTGCATGCTTCGCTTACAGCGGTTTTTATGTCCTCAATTTCTTCGATATTAAATCCCGACATATCGGCGATGGAACCGATTGCCAGCCTTACCATGGTAAGATAAGCGGGCTTTCCCGGAATCATGAATTTAATTCTGTCTGCCATCCTGACACTTCCTTTCGTTGTATACGGAATTTACAGCTTCATCTGTTCCTGACCGTCGTCATTGGTCGTCTGGTTCTCCTGACTTTCTTCCTTCTCTTCGATGGAATCGTCTCTGGCAACCTTCGCCAGTGCGATGATATTGGCATCTTCATTGACGCTCATAATCTTCACGCCCTGGGTGGCCCTGCCCAGTCTGGATACTTCGCTGGCCTTCATACGGATGATAATGCCGTCGGAATTGATCAGCATGATATCGTCATCTTCGCTGACTACCATCGCACCCACCAGTTCGCCGGTCTTCTTGAACTTGGCCTTATCATAGGTCAGAAGTCCCTTGCCGCCGCGAACCTGGATCTTGTAATCTTCCACTCTGGTCCGCTTTCCGTAGCCGTTTCTGGTCACAACCAGCAGTTCCTGTCCCGGTTCCACCAGCTGCATGGATACTACTTCATCATCTTTTTCCAGATTGATGGCCCGGACACCGCCGGCAATTCTGCCCATCGGTCGTACGTCATCTTCGGAGAAGCAGATGCACTTGCCGTGCTTCGTTACGATAATCACATTGTTTCTGCCGGTGGTCTGCTGGATGCCGATGAGTTCATCTCCATCCTTCAGATTCATGGCAATCAGGCCGGTCTTCCGGTTGGTATCAAAGTTGGACAGGGATGTCTTTTTAATAATACCCTGTTTGGTAACAGCAATGAGATACTGGTCATCTGCGAATTCCCGGATTGGAATTACCGCAGTCACTCTTTCTCTGGACATCAGATTCAGGAAGTTGACAATTGGAATCCCCTTGGCCGTTCTGGCAGCCTCAGGAATTTCGTAAGCCTTGATCTTGTGTGCTTTGCCGGTATTGGTAAAGAACATCAGATAGTCGTGAGTGGAGGTCATGATCAGATCCTTCACGAAGTCGTTTTCCTTGGTGGTAAGTCCCGTGATTCCCTTGCCGCCCCGCTTCTGCGCCCGGTAGGTATCCACAGGCACTCTCTTCACATAGCCCAGATGGGTCAGGGTGATGCAGACGTTTTCTTCCTGGATTAAATCCTCTTCATCGATTTCCTGTGCATCTGCCTTGATCTTGGTGCGGCGCTTATCGCCCCATTTGTCCTTGATTTCCAGCAGCTCATCTTTGATCACGCCCATCAGCTTGTGTACATCTGCCAGCAGCTCGTTATAGTACGCGATTTTTTTCAGCAGTTCCTGATATTCGTTTTCGATCTTTTCTTTTTCCAGACCCTGCAGACGTCTCAGCTGCATGTCCAGAATGGCCTGGGCCTGGATCTCGGAAAGTGAGAACCGTTCCATGAGCCGTTCCTTGGCGTCATTATAGCTGGTACGGATGATCTTTATGATTTCATCGATGTTATCCAGAGCAATCCGTAAGCCTTCTAAAATGTGTGCTCTGGCTTCTGCTTTCTTTTTATCGTAAATGGTTCTTCTGGTGACAACTTCTTTCTGGTGTTTCAGATATTCCACCAGCATATCCTTCAGATTGCAGATCTTCGGCTTACCGTCCACCAGAGCCAGCATGATCATGGAAACGCTGTCCTGCAGCTGGGTATGCTTATAAAGCCGGTTGAGGATGATGTTGGCATTGGCATCTTTTTTCAGTTCGATGACGATACGCATGCCTTTCCGGTTGGATTCATCCCGGATGGCAGAAATGCCGTCCACCTTCTTATCTTTTACCAGCTCTGCGATTTTTTCAATCAGTCTGGCCTTATTGACCTGATACGGGATTTCCGTCACCACAATCTGCTGTTTTCCGTGGGACAGTTCCTCAATTTCAGAGACAGAGCGGACCAGAACCTTTCCCTGTCCTGTCCGATATGCCTCCTTCATCGGGTTTTTTCCCATAATCATGGCACCGGTCGGGAAATCCGGACCTTTGATGTGCTTCAGCAGATCGTCCACTGTGGCATCCGGGTTGTCGATCAGCTCTACGGATGCATCGATGACTTCTCCCAGGTTATGCGGCGGGATGGAAGTGGCCATACCTACGGCGATACCATTGGACCCGTTTACCAGCAGATTCGGGAATCTGGCCGGCAGAACCCGCGGTTCTTCTTCCTCCCCGTCAAAGTTCGGATCGAAATCCACCGTTTCCTTTTCGATATCCCGCAGCATCTGCAGGGCCAGCGGCGTCATTCTGGCTTCCGTATAACGCATGGCGGCAGCGCCGTCTCCGTCCACGGAACCGAAGTTACCGTGACCGTCTACCAGCGGATAGCGGATATTAAACGGCTGTGCCAGACGAACCATGGCATCGTAAATGGAAGCGTCGCCGTGCGGGTGATATTTACCCATGACTTCACCGACGATACGGGCTGATTTTTTATGTGGCTTGTCCGGCGTAACGCCAAGCTCGCTCATGCCGTAGAGAATTCTTCTGTGTACCGGTTTCAGACCGTCTCTCACGTCCGGAAGGGCACGTCCTACAATAACGCTCATGGCATAGTCGATGTAGGAATTTTTCATTTCGTCATGAATCTCATGCTGCTTCATGCGCTGATCTTCTAAAAATGTATCCATATTTTATGCCCTCCTTTCCTAAATATCCAGTGTCGCATACTGGGCGTTTTCTTCGATAAATTTCTTTCTTGGCGGCACCTTGTCTCCCATCAGAGTTGTGAAAATCTCATCGGCCGCAATGCTGTCTTCCAGCGTGATCTGGATCAGCGTTCTGTGGTTATAGTCCATGGTGGTTTCCCACAGCTGCTCCGCATCCATTTCACCAAGACCTTTGTATCTCTGGATGTCTGCCTTTCCCGGCTTGTCTGCCAGAGATTCCAGAAGCTTTTTCTGCTCTGCATCATCATAGGTATAGTAAACTTCCTTGCCTTTCTTTACCTGGAACAGAGGCGGCTGGGCCGCATACACGTATCCTCCTTCAATGAGCGGCTTCATGTACCGGTAGAAGAAGGTAAGCAGCAGCGTACGGATATGGGCACCGTCCACATCGGCATCGGTCATGATGATGATCTTGTGATACCGGAGTTTTTCGATGTTGAAATCTTCTCCGATACCGCAGCCGAATGCGGTAATCATATTCTTGATTTCGTCAGAGTTTAAGATTTTATCCAGTCTGGCTTTTTCCACATTGAGGATCTTACCTCGCAGAGGCAGGATAGCCTGACGCTTTCTGTCTCTTCCGTCCTTGGCGGAGCCGCCTGCGGAATCACCCTCGACCAGGAAAATCTCGCAGTTTGCCGGATCCTTATCGGAGCAGTCCGCCAGTTTTCCCGGCAGGGAATAACTGTCCAGAGCGCCCTTTCTTCTGGTCATATCTCTTGCTTTTCTGGCTGCTTCTCTGGCGCGGGCAGCCCGAACGCATTTTTCCAGAATGATCTTGGCCGGCGCCGGATTTTCTTCCAGGAATGCCATCAGATATTCACTGGTGGTGGTTTCCACGAAACCTCTGATTTCACTGTTTCCAAGCTTAGCCTTGGTCTGACCTTCAAACTGTGGTTCTGACAGCTTTACGGAAATGATTGCAGTCAGACCTTCTCTTACATCATCACCGGACAGAGTTTCATCATTTTCCTTCAGAAGCTTGGCTCTCTTGCCGTAGTCGTTGATCACACGGGTCAGGGCACTCTTGAACCCTACCAGATGAGTACCGCCGTCTGTTGTATTGATATTATTGGCATAGCCCAGAATATTTTCGTTATAGCTGTCTGTATACTGCATGGCAACTTCCACTTCATAGGTATCTTTTGCCACCTCAAAGTAGATGACTTCCTTATGAATCGCATCCTTGTTTCTGTTGAGGAATTCCGCGTATTCTTTCAGACCGCCTTCATAATGATAGGTTTCATTCTTTTTCTGACCTTCCCGTTCATCCTTGAATGTGATCTTGATTCCCTTATTGAGGAACGCCATTTCCCGCAGACGGTTCTGCAGAGTATGGAAATCAAAAATGGTTGTTTCGAAAATTTCCGGATCCGGCCAGAAAGTGGTCTTAGATCCGGTCTTCTTTGATTCGCCGATGATTTCCAGTGGACTTACGGTTTTTCCTCTTTCATAACACTGCTTGTAGATGTTTCCGTTTCTCTTGATTTCCACTTCCATGTGGGTGGAAAGGGCATTTACCACAGATGCACCTACACCATGAAGACCGCCGGAAACTTTATATCCTCCTCCGCCGAATTTACCGCCGGCATGGAGCACCGTATGAATGACTTCCACTGCAGGGATGCCCATCTTCGGATGCTTGTCCACCGGCATACCGCGGCCGTCATCTTCCACCATGATGGAATTATCCTTCTGTATGGTGACATGGATGTTCTTGCAGTATCCGGCCAAAGCTTCGTCGATACTGTTATCCACAATTTCATAAACCAGATGATGAAGTCCTCTCGGTCCTGTGCTTCCGATGTACATGCCCGGACGCTTGCGGACTGCTTCCAGACCTTCCAGAACCTGTATCTGCGCCGCATCATACTGGCCTTTTGTTTTTTCTTCTAAGCTCATCGTTTCAACCTTTCATTCAAAATAAAATATGACATAAGAAAGCCCTTCTGCAGGGCATATTTTGACTATAAATAATCTTAGATATTATATCACTTTTTTTGCCAAAATTCAACCGTTATTAAACTTTTTACCAAAATCATAAAAAAAATCGCCCACAGGGGCGATTTTCGTTTTATTTTCCGTATAAAAACCATCAGGGTTATATCATTCTTATACTGAAAGTAATGATTCGACAAAATTCACTCTTCCGTACTTTATTTTTCCTGCAGAATTTCTTTGATTTCTTTCACCGATGCGGTGACCAGCTGACGGAATTTCGGTGCTGCCTGATTGGCTGCTTCCTGCACCTCTTCGTGAGTCAGCGGTGTCTGGCTGATGCCTGCCGCCGGATTGCTGACAAACGAGATTCCGCAGATTTTCATTCCCATATGGTTTGCAGCGATGGCTTCCACCACGGTGGACATGCCTACTGCATCGGCACCCAGGGTATGAAGCATTTTGATTTCTGCCGGAGATTCAAAGGATGGACCGGTAGCCTGTGCGTAAACACCCTTCTGCAGCTTGATGTTATTATTTTCTGCTGCTTTTTTGATACACTTCTGCAGCGCCGGATCATAAACATGGCTCATATCCGGGAAACGAACACCCAGTTCATCGATATTGGCGCCGATCAGCGGGTTCGGCGCAAACATGGAAATCTGATCTGTAATCATCATGAAATCTCCGGCTTCAAAAGACGGATTGATGCCGCCGGAAGCATTGGTCAGAAACAGAACCTTTGCACCCATCAGCTTCATCAGACGGATCGGGAGAACCACATCGGT
Source organism: Anaerovoracaceae bacterium (assembly GCA_051883035.1). GTDB lineage: Bacteria > Bacillota > Clostridia > Peptostreptococcales > Anaerovoracaceae > RGIG7179. The sequence continues at coordinate 16,479 of JBJESY010000154.1, forward strand.
AATGGGATATCCTTCGTAATAGTGAATACGTCCCTTCATGCAGACCACCGGTGTATCTTCCACATAACCAAAGATAAATTTACCTGCATGTCCCGGAACCGTAGATACAGGAAAATCTTCTATATCGTGGTAATCCACTTCACCCACGACCTGAATATCCTGCGCATAGTCTCCAAGCCCGGATCCCAGTACAATGGCCACGTCCGGACGGAATTTGCTGAAATCAAATTTATTCTGAATACTTTCATAACATCTTAATAATTTTTCATAAACTGGATTCATTTTTATTCTCCTTTTCTGTTACATTTCCTTCTTTCACATAGAAGGTCTTTCCCGGCGGAAGGGTTTCCAGCAGTTTATCCGGTATTTCTGTTGTGGTGATGAACATCTGAATTTCTGAAAGGGATTTGATCA
>JBJESY010000155.1:0-3146 GCA_051883035.1 Anaerovoracaceae bacterium
AAGTGTTGGAATTTCAATGGTTTAAATGCAATTATTGCTTATTGAGCACACATTAATATAGTATAATTTTACAGGAATAACAGTAAATTGTGGAAAATATTTTCCGACGAGATTCGACAGAAGGTGACAGGTTTCGCATTCAGCCACGGAATCACGCGGTTGGGACCTCATCTCGCTGTTCCATTGCACATGAAAAAGTGCTGCCGCCCTAACGCTCAAAGTACGTTAATGCGACAGCACCTTCTTCTTGTGCTCTTATTTCTGATATACTTTTTTCCCGCCGATCCAGGTTTCTTCCACCTGCACCTGGTCAATCTCTTCCGCCGGGATTTCCAGAATATCTCTGTCCAGTACGATGAAGTCAGCCCCATAGCCTTCTTTCAGCATGCCGGTATCCATAAATCCACAAGCACAAAGACCCGGAACCTTCACCATAAATCGTGCGTGAGGGGACTCGGGTCTTTCTTTTTCTTTGCAAAATCCGCACTGCCCGTACCATCTACCACTCCATCTCCGCAAGCCATCGATTAACCTTTTCCTCCCGCTGCTTCAGGCCGGAAATCGAAAGCTTTTTCATCAGATTCATGGCTTCCTCCACCAGTTCCCTCTTTTCCCTTCTGCCACTTCCGCCGCTTGTGATGCCTCTGCCGCTTTTTCTCTCCTTATTTGCCTGCAGGGCAGGAAGCAGAATATTATCCAGAATGTTCAGATTCTCCATCATGTTCATCTGCTGAAAGACGAAACCGATCCGATGCAGCCGCAATGTCGCTTTTTCGTCTTCAGATAAGGCCGTAATTTCCTGTTCTTTCAGCCATACCTTGCCGCCGGTGGGCTGATCCATGCCGGATACGTTATATAATAAGGTAGACTTGCCGGAGCCGGACGGGCCCATGATTGCTGCCATCTCTCCCAGATGGATGGAAAAAGAAATATCCTTCAAAATCTCATCTTTCGAAAGTTTTTCTGCTCTTAAAATTGTCTCCATGTTCTTTATTCCTTTCTCATGCAGCACTCATATGCTTTGATTTTTTTGATTTCCAGAGTTCCGGCACTGAAATGGTGCTGCACAGATTTTGAGGAATCAGAGCCAGAATCGTACACGCCGCCACCAGACCAATGACCGCATACTGTCCGAGCTCCGCCCTTTTCTTTTGCGTTTTCACCGAAAAGAGGGCCTCCAGAGCAGAGATTTTTTCGAAATTCTTCAGGATGCGCCGGATATATAGAAGAATCAGCCCCTGAATCAGTGCGCAGACGAGGATGGTAATCACAACCGAAGGCAAACCATCCTCTGACACACCATATAACTCCCGCAGCTTCCCCGAAAGCGGGTTCTTCAGAATCTCCGCACCCAAAAATCCCACTGCCATGCCAAAGAAAGCCAGGAGGATATATTTTGCGAAGTAGAGAGAGCGAATCGAGCGATTTCCGACGCCCAGTGCCTTCAGCATTCCCACTTCTTTCCGGTCCTGCTCCACGCCGATGGCCGTGATGAAATGAATGCAAAGCAGCGAAATCAGCAGCGACGAAGCCGCCATAAAAATCACCGTAGAAAGCGATAACAGCTTATGGCTCCTGATATCATTCCACAAAAGTCTTCCCATCATAGTTCTTTACCTCCGTCCGTACCGCAAGCGCAACTGCGACCGCAAGCACAACCACAACCGCAAGTGCGGCACCGACCGACAGTCTGTCGGTCATATCGTAAAAATATAGTAACTACCCCGGACAGAATAGTTACTGCATTTTATTCTCTGTAAAACATAGGAAGCATGGCCTCAAGCAGGCTTCCCTTTTCCATGTGAAGCAGCACTTCCGCATTGCGGATAAACGCCAGAATCTTTCTCTCTTTCACTTCCGCAGGATACTCAACAGCATCATCAAATACCGTATTGGAATACAGCAGAAGCATCTCGATGGTATCCTCCGGGTAATCCGTCTGCATCAGGTTCTGCGAAATGCCGTCCTCTACGATTTTCACAAAGAAAGGGATCAGCTGGCTTAACAGCTTTTCCTGCATCTTGGCATGCATCAGAGCATTCTGCGGTTTATGCACCTGTTCCAGAATCATGTCACCGGTTTTCGTATCCACATTGGCCGCAAGTACCGTCCGGGTGAGCCGCTCCAGAACCGGCACAGATTCATCCAGCGCGATGCTGCCTGCCTTTCGGATCACTTCATCCAGAACCCGGTCAATCATCCCATCTAAGATATCTTCCTTATTCTTGAAATGATAATACAGCGTCCCCCTGGCAATTCCAATCTCCGCAAGGATATCGTTTGTGCTGGTGCTGTCATACCCCTTCGTACAAAACAGCCTTTCCGCCACATCCAGTATTTCATTTCTTCGTTCGGCGGCTTCTTTTACGATTCGCATTGCTTTCACCCCTAACCGACAGGTTGTCTATAGATAATATAGCACAATGAGGCGGCGCAGTAAAGGGGGAAATGGGGGTTCATATCATAATACAATATCCATTTTTTCATTGCAACCCAGCCACATTTGTGATATAGTGGTGTCAAGAGGAAAGCCGTAGAAAACGGCTAACCTGTTAGATTATGGAATAATCGCTCAGATTTCAAGCCCGGGCGATTATTTTTTTACGTAAATGGTGATTCGCAATCTACCAATGGAAATTGTGATTCGCACCATGTTACCGCCTTCCTTTCATCCAAAATCCCTTTTGAATTTCGGAAGGTTAACCGCTTTCGCTTGTCCTCTTGACTATTCAATCATATCACAATTCCGCGCCAAGAACAAGCGTTCTTTTTTAACTATCGACGATTCCCTTATTTTGACCTGTCATTTAAGGGAAAGGAAGAACGAGTAAGGGAAACTGTTTGCATCGGTAAATAAAAAAAGAAGGCAAAGGAAAGAATACCTGTTATTACAGGCTGAATTAGCGTGACTTTTTCATTGCAACCCAGCCATATTTGTGGTATAGTGGTGTCAAGAGGAAAGCCGTAGAAAACGACTAACCTTAGTTGTTAATGATAACTGCCTTGGTTGCAAGCTTCGGGCAGTTATTTTTTTACGTAAATGGTGATTTTCAGCCTACCAATGGTAATTGTGATTCGCACCATGTTACCACCTTCCTTTCATCCAAAATCCCTTTTGAATTTCGGAAGGTTAACCGCTTTCGCTT
>JBJESY010000156.1:0-3138 GCA_051883035.1 Anaerovoracaceae bacterium
AAGCTGCTGTTTCTGGCCAGTGTCCTGGCCTCTTCCAGGGAAGCCGGAAGCCGGTCCAGACCGGCCGTCACAGAGCCGGATGCCGTGAAGAGGTTGGCATCGGTTGGCGGAGGAAGAAGAAGATTTCTTCGCACGCCGTCCAGACCGGCATAAATCAGAACGGCGAAGGCCAGGTAAGGGTTGGCATTGGAGTCCGGGGAGCGCAGCTCAAACCGCCGTCCCTCCGGCGGTGCGGCAGGAATACGGATCAGCTGGGACCGGTTGCCGTGAGACCAGGAAATGTAGCTGGGAGCCTTCTTTTCCCCCAGACGGCGGTAGGAGTCTGCATGAGGGTTTAAAAACAACGTGATTTCCCCAATGTGTTCCATAATACCGGCCATGAAGGAATCCTGCACATCCCGCCCGTCGTCACTGGTGACAGAAATATTGATATGCATGCCGCTGCCGCTTTTCAGTTTCAGAGGTTTCGGAGAGAAATCAGCATAGGCGCCGTTTGCCATGGCCACTGCGGTAACCACATTTTTAAAGGTAGTCGCATTATCTGCCGTGGTCATGGGATCTGCAAACCGGAAGTCGATTTCCTGCTGGCCGGGGCCCTCTTCATGATGAGATGCCTCCGGGGTGATACCCATATCCTGCAGGGTGAAACAGATTTCGCGGCGGATATTTTCTCCCCGGTCAAGAGGCGCAATATCAAAGTAGCCTGCGTTATCGTAAGGCGTCTGGGTCGGATTGCCGTCCTCGTCGGTTTTGAAAAGATAGAATTCGAATTCCGTGCCGAAGTTGCACCGGATGCCTGCCTTTTCCGCTTCTGCGGCAGCATCCCGCAGGATCTTTCGTCCGTCCCGTTCAAAGAGGGACCCGTCCGGCCTGCGGATATCACAGAACATGCGGACCACACGGCCGCTGGATGGCCGCCACGGCAAAATCTGCAGGGTCGAAGGATCCGGGAAGAGCAGCAGATCGGATGTCACTTCCGATTCGAAGCCCTCAATGGCAGAGGCATCAAAGGAAATACCGGTATCGAAAGCCCGGCGCAGTTCTCCGGGCATGATGGCGATGTTTTTCTGGACTCCGTGAATATCGCAGAATGCCAGACGGATAAAGCTTACATTTTCTTCTTCCACGAAGGACATGACTTCTTCAAAAGAATACATGGGACGAAACCTCCTGTTGTGATGATTACGAACTATACTGGATATATAATGTAGTATTTTAGTATGAATCCACGAACTTGTCAATAAATAATAAAAAAACACAAAAATACATAAAAAAGTTGTTGCAATTCACGAAACAGTAGTGTATAATGACTACATTGTTTGAAAAAACAAGACAGAAAACAGAGAATGGAAAGAAAGCGGCAATGGCGTCGCATGAAGTACAGACCGACCGGTTTAAACCGGGGTGAAGTGTCTGCATCATGCAAAGCCAGTGCCTTTTTTATTTCCTGCATTTCTGAAACACGAGAAAGACATCAGAGCGAAATGGGAAACAAGCGAGGTAACAGACATGAGTGAAACGAAAGTAACAGAAATTTTTGGCAGCAACGTATTTGATGACTCCGTCATGAAGGATAGATTACCGAAAGACGTATACAAGCAGGTACAGCGTACCATAAAGGATAATAAGAAGCTGGACGCCGGTATCGCTGACGTGGTGGCAAATGCCATGAAGGACTGGGCCGTGGAAAAAGGCGCTACTCACTTTACCCACTGGTTCCAGCCCATGACCGGCATCACCGCTGAGAAGCATGACGGATTCATTTCCCCGACGGGAGAAGGAAAGATCATGATGGAATTCTCCGGAAAAGAGCTGGTACAGGGCGAACCGGATGCATCCAGTTTCCCTTCCGGCGGACTGCGTGCCACCTTTGAAGCAAGAGGCTATACGGCATGGGATCCATCTTCCTACGCATTCATCAAGGAAGGCGTGCTGTGCATCCCGACCGCATTCTGCTCCTATAACGGCGAAGCCCTGGATAAGAAGACACCGCTGCTCCGCTCCATGCAGGCCATCAACAAGCAGGCTCTGCGTGTCCTGAAGCTCTTTGGAAACGAAGACGTAAAATCCGTAAGAACCACCGTTGGTCCGGAACAGGAATACTTCCTGATCGACAAGGACATTTATGATAAGAGAAAAGATCTGATCTACACCGGCAGAACCCTGTTCGGTGCCAAGCCGCCAAAGGGTCAGGAACTGGAAGATCACTACTTCGGCGTCATCAAGCCGCAGGTACAGGCTTTCATGAAGGAACTCAATGAGGAACTCTGGAAGCTGGGCATCCTGGCCAAGACGGAGCATAACGAAGTAGCGCCAGCACAGCATGAGCTGGCACCGATTTTCAGCACCACCAACATCGCAGCCGATCACAATCAGCTGACCATGGAACTGATGCAGAAGATCGCAAGAAAGCATGGTATGGTTTGCCTGCTGCATGAAAAGCCTTTTGCCGGGGTGAACGGCAGCGGCAAGCATAACAACTGGTCCATCTCCACCGATACCGGCGTCAACCTGCTGGAACCGGGAGATACACCTTATGAAAACGCACAGTTTCTCCTTTTCCTCTGTGCCATCATTAAGGCCGTGGACGAATATCAGGATCTGCTGAGAATTTCAGTGGCATCCGCAGGAAACGATCACAGGCTGGGAGCAAATGAAGCTCCGCCTGCAATCGTATCCATTTTCACAGGTGATGAGCTCGCAGGAATTTTAAAGGCTATCGAAACAGATACTCCTTATGGCGGGAAAGAAAAAGAACTGATGAAGATCGGTGTTCACATCCTGCCAAAATTCCCGAAGGACACTACAGATAGAAACAGAACTTCCCCATTCGCTTTTACAGGTAACAAATTTGAATTCCGTATGCTGGGCTCATCACTGTCCATTTCGGGACCAAATGTGGTACTGAATACCATCGTTGCCGAGGAGTTGAAGCAGTTCGCCGATGAACTGGAAGGAACGGCAGATTTTGAGACGGCTCTCAGCCAGCTGATCAAAAAGACCATCAAAGAACACAAGAGAATCATTTTCAACGGCAACGGCTATGACGAAAGCTGGGTGACCGAGGCAGAAAAACGCGGTTTACTGAACCTGAAGTCCACACCGGAATGCCTGCCGTACTTCCTCCACGAAAAGAAC
>JBJESY010000157.1:0-3133 GCA_051883035.1 Anaerovoracaceae bacterium
AGGAGCAGCTGGCAGAGACGCTGAATGTGAGCCGGCAGACCATCGCCAAGTGGGAGAATGAGGAAGTGACACCCAATATCGAGGACTGTATGCAGATGCAGGAACTCTTCGATATTTCCCTGGACGACCTGGTCCGCGAGATGACAGAGGAAGAACTTCAGAATGTGACTCCGAGGGGCAAGCATATTTTCGGTATGGTCACCGTCGGCGAGCGGGGACAGGTGGTTCTGCCGAAAAAGTGCCGGGAAATCTTCCGGATCAAACCTGGCGATAAGATCATCGTGCTGGGGGACGAACAGCAGGGAATCGCCATGATAAAGGCAGATGCGATTCATTCCTTTCATAAAATGGCCATGAAAAAAGCAGAGGAATAAATCATCAGAATGAATCAGAAGAAATCAATCAAATGGAAGGAATAGAAACGAAATGGCAAAAGAGTTACAATTTGAGCATGTGACCCGAAGATTCGGGGAAAAGACGGCAGTAAAGGATTTATGTCTTACCATCTGCAGCGGGGAACTGTTCGGTCTTCTCGGTGTAAACGGTGCAGGAAAGACCACGGCAATCCGCATGAGCTGCGGGCTTCTGAAGCCCACCGAAGGAAAGATTCTGGCCGGCGGTATGGATGTGACAGCAGGCAGCGAAGCGGTCCGGAAAATGGTCAATCTGTCGCCCCAGGAAACGGCGGTGGCCCCCAATCTGACGGTTCTGGAAAATCTGCAGCTGATCGCCGGCCTGTACGGTCTGGATCCGGCACGCACACAGAAAAACGTGGAAACGGTGATTTCGGATTTTCAGCTGGAAGAGATCCTGTCTTCCAGAGCGAAAACATTATCCGGAGGCTGGCAGCGTCGGCTTTCCATCGCCATGGCCCTGGTGACGGAACCGGAGATTCTGTTTCTGGACGAACCGACCCTGGGACTGGATGTCATTGCCAGACGTCAGCTCTGGGACACCATCCGAAGCCTGAAAGGACGGATGACCATCGTGCTCACGACCCACTATCTGGAAGAAGCGGAAGCCCTCTGCCAGCGGATCGGCATCATGGCCGATGGAATTCTCCGCGCACTGGGAACGGCAGAAGAACTGAAAGAAAAAGCCGGGCAGACAGATTTTGAGGAGGCATTCATTCAGCTGGCCGGAAGGGGAGGTATGGATCATGAAAACTAAAGTATTTGCGGTAAGAAACGCCCGGGAGATTCTCAGAGATCCTCTAAGCTACGTGTTTGCTCTGGGATTTCCGGTAGTGATGCTGGTGATTATGACCATCGTCAACGGCAGCATTCCGGCAGAGGCGGGGATGAAGATTTTTTCTTTGCAAAATCTGGCGCCTGCGGTTGTGATTTTTGGTTATGCTTTCGTCATGCTTTTTTCAGCGATTCTTTCTTCAAAGGATCGGTGCGGTGCATTCCTGCAGCGTCTTTATGCGGCACCGGTTTCCTCGGCGAAGTATCTGGCAGGCTATATGCTGCCGGTGCTGGTGCTGGGACTGGGACAGGCAGTCATCACATACGGGGTTGCGGAAATCCTTGCGGTGATTTTCGGAGAAACGCTGCTTTCACCGGGCGGTATGCTGCTTTCTCTGGTGCTGATGCTTCCGGCGCTGGTACTGTTTCTCTGCTGCGGTCTGCTTTTTGGAAGCCTGTTCAATGACAAGTCGGCGCCGCCGCTGACTTCGGTGCTGATCACACTGACATCCATTCTGGGGGGAATGTTCATGGATGTGGAAGGGCTGGGCGGCAACCTGTATGCTGTGGCCAGATGGCTGCCGTTTCTACCGGCTGTTCGTCTGGGAAGAAGTGCCGTTTGCGGCGGCATCATCTGGGCAGACCTGCTGCCGGACCTGTTGGTGACCGTTATCTGGGCTGCAGTTGTGTTTGCCGCAGCCGTGTCGGTATTTCACAGAAATCGAAGTCAAAGTATAAAGTAAAATGTAAAAAGGCTTTCCCTGCAAGGCAGAATGTGATAAAATACTTCTGTTGGCGAATTACGCCTTCATAAGAAAAAGGAGAGTGCTGATGGAAGTGTTGGAGAAAGAGATCGAGCAGCTGCTGGAGCAGGGAATCGTACCGGGCCTGGCCATGGTTCGCGTGGGAAGGATGCCGGAACATGTGGAATGTATGGAAAAGGCGGAAGCCTTCGGGAAATCTGTCGGGGTTGTCATAGAAAAATATATCTTCCCGGAGAAGTGTGATGAAACGGATCTGATGGATGTACTGGAGGTCATCAATGATGATCCGCAGATTCACGGAATCCTGCTGTTGGAACCGCTGCCGGACGATATGAGCGAGCGGCGCATCCGGGGCATGCTGAATCCGGCCAAGGATCTGGAAGGCCTGGACTGGGGCAGTCTGGCCGGAACCGATGTGGATTCCATGCGAAAGCTGATGGAAATGACCGTGAAAGCTGCGAAAGGACAGCTGCGGTAAAATTGAAGAATACTGTAGTGTCGCAGGATGATGCGGCATGACATGATCGGGTACTGCATGAACGGAAAAATCTGTTTGTGCGGTATTTTTTTTGAAACAAACGGTTGGTTCGAGTTGATAAGACTTTCCTGACACTGCCGTCAAGCTGGTTAGCGAATGCTAACACATACATATAACCTCAAAAATCGCAAAAAAGGTTGTGTCCTGGCCGTACCATCGCACAATTTCCCTTCGATTTTCGCTCTAAAACGAGGAAAGAGTGTATGAAATGTGAAATTAAATGGATGAATAGTAAAATACTGGATGAAACAGAAGGGATACACCCGACTCTTTTGGGCTTTTTTTGTCTAATATGTACGGGTTATCGGTTCAACTGGGCATGACTGACAGATAAAACCCGGCAATTTATTGGGTCGACTAAAATAATACACAGGAGTATTTCGAGCAGGGTGTTCGGTTACGAATATTGTGTACGGGGAGATATAAGAAATGTCAGGGTGAAAAGAGTTTCTGCTGCTTCTGCACCGATTTCAAAAAGGGGTCTTCTCAAAAACGGTCAACGGTGTATAATAGGTATTAACCGGAGCGGTCAACGAGCAGTCAACAAGCGGTCAGCAATGCAGGAGAAAGGAGCGGATACCTCACATGAACGAGAAATTCTACAATCTGCCGGAAGAAAAGCAGCAGAAAATCATTAATGCCGG
>JBJESY010000158.1:0-3127 GCA_051883035.1 Anaerovoracaceae bacterium
CATAGTAAAAATTGCCCGCCGTATATTCATAAATCCGCAGCAGCTTCTCATAATCGGTGGAAGCACCGCTGCAGATCCGATCGGAAACAGAACGAATGAAAGCAATCTTATCCGCCGTCATGGTGGCGTAGACATTGGTGGAAGGGTTACGCAGACAGAATTTAATGTCTTCCAGGGTCTGATCCAGATAGCGGCTGGTGTCATACAGATCACCGATGGCCTTGATCTCCCGGTTATAATTGATCACATCCATATACCGCAGCAGCTGCACATGACCGTTTTCCACCTGCAGCACCATGTTCTTGTTCAGCACGCCGCTGGTCGTGTACTTCAGGTTTGCCGCATCGATGGCAGTGGCGCAGCGGCGAATATAGATGTTGTATTTGCCGTCGGGAATGTCATATTCCTCCATGTTGAGATAATAGGTAAAGTTGTAAGTCTGGGTGCCGTCCGAGGCAGCCTGTATTTTCGGTTCCACGAAAATATTCAGATTCATATCGCCCTTGTTTTCCCCGATGCGATACAGGGAAAGACGGAACAGGCTGGTCTCCAGCGGCGTGCGGTACACGACCTTCAGCACCCGGTCATCGTCTTTAGTGACGTAGCCCCGCAGATATTCCAGATCAAAGGTTTCCGTAGATTTGAAGGTGGTGACCTGTGCCGGTTCATTGACCTCATCCAGTGCGGCATAAGAAAACTCTGCCGGCAGAACCGTAATCATCAGCACTGCCATCAGAGCAACAGAAATACATTTCAGAAATTTTTTTCTCATTCAGAATACCTCTTTCATATAAAATCCTCAGCAGTCTCCGGCATCTGTTTCCAGCGCGCGGGCTGCAGCTGCGGCAGAAGCGAAGGCAAACTGGAGGTTATAGCCCCCGGTGTCCCCATCGATGTCAAGCACTTCGCCTGCCAGATACAGACCGGGATGATTTTTGGCTTCCATGGTTTTCAGACGGAGCTCCGAAAGAGAAACACCACCGCTGGTGACCATAGCCTGTCCGAAACCGGCCAGTCCGCTGACGGTAAATTTCCAGGCAGAAAGGGTTTCTGCCACCTTTCTCATCTGCTCACCGGAAAGTCCCGAGACCTTCTGTCCGAGAAGCCCGCTTTCCCGTGCCGCCGCTTCGCAAAATCGTTTCGGCAGGCCGTAGCTTTCTGCCAGCCAGTGTTCGATGTGCCGGGGGTTTGCGGAAAATTCTTTTTTCATCCGGGCAAGTATACTATCTATAGTATATGGGAAAACAAAATTTATTTCAAGCCCCATCCCGTTTTTCATATTCCTGGCGTTGTTTAAAATCACCGGACCGGAAAAGTTCCGGTGGGTCAGCAGCAGGCTGCCGGAAGCAGAAAACAGAGAGGAAGAAGTTTCCCGGTCCCGCAGGGTGATTCCGGCCTGCGGAAAGCTGATGCCCGAAAGCTCTGCAAACGGGTAGTTCTCCACGAAAACCGGTGTCAGGGCAGGGACCGGCGGCACGATTTCCAATCCAAGATCGCGACGCAGGATTTCCAGCATCCCGCCGTCGGAACCGGTGGAAGGATAGGAGCATCCGCCGGTGGTGACGAGCAGATTTCTGCATTCCAGCACTCTGCCGTCCTTCGTATGCAGACCATAGCGGGAAACGCCGTCCGGCGGAAGCGAAATGATCTCTGTGACTTCGCATCCGGTTTCCATCCGCACACCGCCATTCTCTGCGGTGCGGACCAGTGCATCCCGCACTTCATGGGCATCCATGGAGGCAGGAAAGATCTTGCCGTCTTCCCGCTGGGACAGCTTCACGCCCAGAGATTCAAAAAAATCGCAGACTGCAAGATTATTATGTGCATAGAGGCAGGTTCTGATACGAGGACCGTTTTTTCCATAATATGACAAAAACCCCTTGATGTTTCCGCCGTGGGTCAGGTTGCACTGTCCTGCGCCGGACATCAGAAGTTTCGTTCCGAGCCGTTTCGTTTTTTCCAGCAGCAATATGGAGGGGGCGGGGCCGGGCGCGCAGCGCCCGGGCCTGCGGACCCGGCCGGCGCCTTCGGCGCCGCCGCCGCAGGCCAGCCGGGCTGCTGCATACAGCCCGGCGGCCCCGCCCCCGACGATGATCGTGTGATAATACTTAGTATTTTTCAAGCAGCTTTGCATGTTCTTCATATCCTTCCGCAGCCAGCTTGCCCCGAAGCAGGTGCAGCGCATGCTGATCCTGTTCGGACAAACTGAAATCAACCGTGGCATTGTTTCCGCCCTTCGTATAGACATAGTCGATCGCAATGCCGTCATTTGAGCTGCCGGTTTCCGGAATCAGAGTTCCGGCTGCACCTTCCTTCATACCGATGGAACAGTAGAGACTCAGCTTAAAGGAAGCATTTTCGTTCTGCAGGGCACCGGACAGATCCACTGTATAGGTTCTATTATAATCATCTTTTCTCAAAGCTGCAAGGAAGTCTGCAATTTCTTCTTCCCGGTTCAGGGTGACAACTGCCTCCGCATTTCCGGTTGGAACCGGCGTGATCTCCCCGGTTTCGTCATCCGGGAATTTTTCACGGGTGTCATAAGCACTGATGTAGATATAGGAAACGTTTTCTGCAGTGATCTGTTCCGACAGACATGCATCGGCACGGTACTCCTCACAGGAGAGGACTTCATTCAGCAGGCTGACCATTTCTTCGGTCATTTCCACCCGATACTGACGGTCGCGGCTGCTGCCGTCTTTCATCTTGTAGCGGAAGGTCAGGTGAACATACTTTTTCAGGTAGTTTTTCGGATCCTGTGCCAGTGCCGTATATTCCTTATCCTCCAGACTATGCTCTGACGCATACTGATGGAGTGCCACCACCTTTTCGATGGCATCCGGCGAAGTCAGGGTTTCGTTTTCTTTGTAAAAATCATCTGCAAACTGATAATAGTTGTAGCTGTCATTATAATAAATGGAATCGCTGTCCACGGAAGCCACATCCTCCGCATCCGGCGCCCATCTGCCGTAGCCGGCCAGGTCAAACATGACGATACCGGTAAAGAGAGCCGCCAGCACGGCGAAGATCCCCAGGGAGAGAAGATTTTGCTTCGTGAGGATTTTGATGGATCGGGCGATGATGATCTTCACGATGACGAAGGAAAGCAGCAGGCCCACCGCCATAC
>JBJESY010000159.1:0-3125 GCA_051883035.1 Anaerovoracaceae bacterium
GGGAGTGGTGTCTGAATCCGTATGGCGGCGTCCATGGCGGCGTCATCTGCAGCATGATTGATACGGCAATGGGCTTCAGCTGCGGCGCCTATTCCGGCAAGTATGTATCAACAACGGACCTTTCCGTCAGCTATCTGAAACCCATGATGGGGAAGCGCTACATCATCCATGTGGATCTGACCCAGGCAGGCAGCCGCATGATCCGCTGCATGGCGAAGGTATGCGACGCAGACAGCGGCGTGCTCTGTGCCACCGGTATGGGAAGCTTCATCACCGCCGGCGACCGGCCGAAGGGCGTGCGGGTGTAGAAGTCCTATTCCCGCCAGGCATCCAGCAGCATGCGGATTCGCTCTTCCAGTTCAGCAAGCGGCACCTGGTTATAATAGAAAATCAGACGATGTGCCGGAAGGTCGTTGGTGCCCGGCTCATCCGTCTCCGACATCTGTGCCAGCGGCAGAACCTGCAGCTTCAGACTGCGGGCTGCGGCAGACAAATCCTCAGCAGATCGGGCAGAGCGGATGCGAAGCGACAGGTTGATGCCCGACCGGGTGTCCATGGTGGAAACAAAATCCGAACCCCAGAGGCTAAAGGCGTTCAAGGCGGTCTGCAGCTTCTGGGCGTAGAGGTTCCGCATTTTTTTGATCCCGGTGTAATAATAGCCGTCTTCCATGAAAAAGGCCAGCGTCAGCTGCTCCGCCTTGGAGCAGGTCTGGGTGTACTGGTCCTTTATTTTGTCGAAAATTTCCGACAGTTTCGGCGGAAGCACCATATAGGAGATCTTTACTGCCGGAAACAGGGTAGACGAAAAAGAACCCAGATACACGACGCAGCCGTTTTCATCCAGACCCTGCATAGCCGGCACCGGCTTTCCGAAATAGCGCAGTTCACTGTCATAATCATCCTCAATGATGATGCTGTGGTTGGCCCTGGCCCAGTCCAGAAGCTTGTAGCGCCGGCCCACCGGCATGACGGCGCCCGTGGGGAACTGGTTGGACGGACTCACATAAACCGCCGAAGGAATATTTACCGGAAGCCGGCTGATGTCGATGCCTTCGTTGCCAACCGGAATATGGGAGATGGTGAACCCGCCGTCAGCAAATTGCCGCTGCACCGGCAGATACCCCGGTGATTCCAGAGAGACATGGTGAATGTCCATCTTCCGCAGGATTCTGGAAAGGTGACTGGTGATCTGCTGGGTTCCGGCACCGATGACAATCTGGTCCGGGCTGGCCGTGACACCGCGGGAGTTGTAGACATACTTGGCAATCTCAAACCGGAGCGCCGCCTCACCCTGTGGTTCACTCTCAAAAAGCAGCAGGTGGGAATACTCGTTGAACACCTTGGCGCTGCATTTTTTCCATTTGTTGAAGTCAAAGCAGCTCAGATCGTAGAGATAGGGACTTCCCTCCAGCGTGTAATCGTTGATGTCATAAAGGATGGCTGACTTTTTCGCCGCCGGCTCCCCCTGGATGGACGTGACCTGCGCCACATAGTAGCCGGACTGGGGGCGGCTGATGATATATCCCTCCACCAGGAGCTGATTGTAGGCAAGCTCGGCGGTGGTGATGCTGACCCCCAGATCTCTGGACAAAATCCGCAGAGAAGGCAGTTTCTCTCCGGCAGACGCTTCTCCCTGCAGAATCTGATTTTTGATCTGATCATAAATCTGCAGATAGAGGGACCGGCTCTTTTCTTCTCCCGGGGTTTCTGTGGCTGAGGTTTCTGCATTTTTTGTATTCAAAATGATGGGTTTCATGAAATATTACTCCTTCACAGGTGGTACTTGCTTAAGAACCGGCCTGCAAGAATGCACTCCGGCATGAGACGCATGGCTGCCCGGGTCAGGAAAATGCTGTCGGCACCTTTTTCGGAAAGATTGCGTGCAGCCAGGAAGGCCAGCAATTTTTTGTTGCCCATGGTGTGAATCTCTTTCAGAAGTTCCACAGTGGCCGTCAGCGGAAGGTCGGAAGACTGGTATTTCTTCATGGCTTCCTCCAGGTCCTCACCGCAGCCTTCGATTGCCTGACCCAGCGCCTGCAGAAAGCGCTCCTTCGTGTAGATCAGACATGGATCCAGTTCAAAGACATGGGCTGCCGCATCGGCCATTTTCAGCGTGGCCTTGTCGAAGCTGCCCCGTGCGAAGGTGTAGTATTCTCCGTCAAAAACGTGGTATGCTTTCATGGCATCCAGATACCCCAGACGCATGATGCGGCGGGCATTGTCTGTATCGAAGATCAGGGTGCTGCCCAGATCCCACCTGGATTCGATCAGGGTCAGATTGGGGGTTGCCTGCAAGGCTTTCCGATCCACGATACCCACGGCATTCAGGTAGACGGCGATAACCTCATCGGCGCCTTTATCCAGGGCCATCTGAACAGGCATCACATCCGCATAGCCGCCGTCGATATATTCCTTACCGTCAATCTCGCAGCTGTGAATGGCAGGATACAGGGAAGCACTGGCGAGAATATGATCCAGAAGCTGCCCCAGCTTCATCTCTTCTTTATATACATAATGGGGCGTGAAGGTGGGAAGTTCCACGATGACCACACCGAAATCCGCGGGAGCCTTCCGAACGGTTTCCTCATCGATATATTTCTCCAGCAGCTTCTTCAGACCGGAGGTGCCGGCACCTTTGTTGAACACGATTTCCCGTGCGTACTCTCTGGGCTGGGTACCCTCCGGCACGTCGAAGATCATGTGGGTTTCGATTTCTTTCCAGAGCCGCACCGTGTTATCCAGATCGCCCTGCACCACCATGGCACCGTTGATGGCACCCACCGATGTGCCGGTGACGATGTCGATTTTTATCCCCAGTTCCGTGAGAGCCTGCCAGGCACCGGCCTCATAGGCACCCCGGCTTCCGCCGCCGGACAAAACGAGTGCCGTCTTTTTTTCACCGCTTTTCATGGTCTCTTCCTCCTTTTTTGCTACCAAAAGTGTAACATAAGTGGTATACTATAATCCAGTGAAAAATGAAAGGAAGGCATAAATATGGATGAAAAACTGAAAACTATCATTGACGAAAGCAAATCCATCGTTTTTTTCGGCGGTGCAGGGGTTTCCACAGAAAGCAACATTCCTGACTTCCGTTCCGAAAAAGGCCTGTATCACGCGCAGCAGGA